>NZ_JADEXI010000084.1:0-12160 GCF_015207185.1 Microcystis sp. LEGE 08355
GGGGCAATTTCTGCCAGGGGAAGCAGCACGAAGGCCCGTTCTCGGCAGCGGGGATGGGGTATCTGTAATTCCGGCGTTTCTAAGATCAGGTCCTCATAAAATATTAAGTCTAAATCGAGGGTACGCGCTCCCCATCTTTCCCGTCGGACTCTCCCGAATAACTGCTCGATTTCTAATAATTTATGCAGTAAATCTAAGGGAGATAAGTCCACTTGCACAATGGCGCAACCGTTGAGATAATCGGGCTGAGGAGGGCCGACGGCTGCGGTTTGATGCCATTGGGAATGAGCTTCTAGTTTAATTCCTTTGACTCGCTCTAATTCCCCTAAAGCTTGCCCTAAAATTGTCGCTGAATCCCCTAAATTACTGCCCAGAGCGATCGCTGCCCGCTTCATCCACATCCTTCCTCAACAATAATCTCGGCTAATTCCCCCGTCGCCCCTAAAGATTTACCTAAAAATATATTGACATTTGGATGCTTTTGTGATATGTCAAAAACTTGGGCTTCGATCGCATCCGTAATTCCACCAGCAAAGAGGAAATAGGGCAGTATAGCGATTGTTTGGCTACCTTGAGCGATTAAACTCTCGATTTGTTGGGGTAAACTCGGTTCTATCGACCAATAAGCTGTAATTGCTCCAAAAAACGCCGCTAGATTCTCCACTTCTCGATTACCCCCGGGGCGACGACTACCGTGGGACAGTAAAATGCGGTCTTGGGGGCTTAAATCGGCAAATTGTCGGGATAACAGCGATTTTATGCCCTGATAACTGCCTAAATGGGGCTTTAACTCTAGCTTAATTGGCGATCGCACTTTGTCCACGGCCGCGGGAATATCTTCTTTAACGTGAACCCCCGACAGGAGAAACAGGGGGATAATCTGCAACTGGTTACATCCTTGGCTTTGCGCTTGTTGGGCAAAAGCTTCTATTTGTTGATGGAGAGGTGTTATCGCTAATTCTAGGGCGGCAGTCCCCACTAATACCCGATTATCTGCTTCTAGAACCGCTAGAGATGGGCTAAACTCCGATTTACTCCCTAATCTTTCGGCGGGTTGACTAATTTTTTCCTGAACTAAGGCTGCTAATTGCGTCACCGCCATGGCTGGACGCGGATCGCGACTACCGTGGAAAACCAATAAGTAGGCTGAGGAGGTCTTCAAAGAAATCTTGCCAAAATAGTTTAGTTTTTAGCCTAATACATTTTCTCTCCCTTTAGGTATCAATGCCCCTGATATTCTCAATTTAGCCTATCTGAATTGGTAAGCGGGAAAACGTCCCCACTAGCCCCAAGTGCTACCATTTTAGGCAATGTAAAGTGTGAGCCAATCAGCCCGCCGGCTTGAGTTAGCCTAGATATTGAGATATAATTGCTATTGACAGAAACTGCCAGAGGTATATTTGTATTGCGCGGGTAATTAGCCGTCGAATACTTCGCGATTTCTGTATCACTAATGCTAATTCCTGCGAGTCTCTCTATGATTGGTATAGAGTCGCTAGTAAAGCAGCATGGCAAAATCTAATCGATGTGCAAGCCACTTATAAAAGTGCTGAATCTGTTGGTAATTTCACTGTTTTTAACATTAAAGGAAATCACTTTCGTCTAATTGTAGATATAGTTTATAGCCGACAGACTATTTATATTAAAAATATTCTTACCCATGCCGAGTACGATAAAGAAAATTGTAAAAATGATGCTTACTTTTAATTCTAAAACCTATGGAGAATTACTCGCTCACTATCAACCAAAAGCAATCACCACAGAGGTGGAAACCGAGCGAGTGATCGCAATTGCCCAAGAGTTAGAACATCGCTCGGAACTTAGTTTAGAGGAGGAGGCTTTACTGGAGTTATTGATTAGTTTGATCGAAAGATTCGAGGCGGATAATTATCCAATTCCTGATAGAAATCCTTTAGCAACCTTACAGCATCTGATAGAAGCTAACGAGATAGAATATCCAGAGCTAATTACTATTTTGGGTTCCCCTGATGCGGTGGAGCAAATAATTAATGGACAACGCAGCATCAATCAGTCAGAAGCTAGGTCTTTGGGGGCATATTTTCGGGTTGATGCCAGTTTATTTACTTAATAAGTACCTAAGCAAAATTAATTACACATCTCAAGGGAAATTAATTTGACACGACTACTTAACAAATTATTGCGATAGCTTGCCATTAACTAATTTTCAGCGATAATCTAAAGTCAGAGTCCATCGGGAGATAAGATCATGAACTTTCGTCTAGTTCTATTTTCAGGCCTAGTAACGGCTTTAGTTGGTGCTGGTATCGGTTATGGCATTAGCCGCATTGAACGCAATCCCAGCCAAGTCAACTATAGAAATCCCCATCACTATCAAATCATCTATGGACGTTATTTTGCCGGTGCCGGGGCAGCCCTAGGCTTCTGTGTGGGTGCGGGTTTACAAATGGTCAAAGAACTCAAAGAAGAAAGAGATAGAGAAATGGGCATCCTAGATGATGGCTCAGAATTCTAGTCTTGTGGGGCTAATTCCTCAAGAATGATGAATTGAACGTGATTAATCGCTAAATCGCCGATGGGAACTTGGGTTTTTAACACCGGTTGTCCTTCACTGAGCATTCGTTCAAAGGGGATATCTTTGGCAATTTCCGTATGATACCAAGCTAAACCCATAAAGAAACGATTGGGATAGGGACCGCCTTCAAAAATATCATCGGGATTGGACTCCATGGGAACCCAACCGATAGAGGGCAGATAAAATTCCATCCAGACGTGATTGTAATCCGGTTCGAGGGGTAAATTACGTTCGAGGGGATGGGGTGGGCATTTATAGCGTCCTACCGTGCGACAGGCAATACCATTGAGACGACACAAAGCCAATAATAAACCCACATATTCGCCACAGGAACCCACTCCGCGCCGCAGGGCAATATCAGGGGTGTCGATGTTGGGTTTGATGCCGTAGGAAAGCTGATCATAGACGTAGTTACGAATACTATAAACTTTTCGGAGGAGATTGGTTTCCCGACCGATCGCTTCTTCGGCAGCATTGAGGATAATTTCTGTATTCATGGCCAGATCATCATTATCGATCAAATAGCGATCGGGAAAATCGGCAGGTAAGGGGGGTAAATCTTCGCAATCTTGGGGAGTAATTTGGTATTTAATACCCCATACTTCTAAGACTACTTTCCACCCAAAAATATGACGTTGTTTGCTGGTTATTTGCTCGAACTTAAATACTGCCACCCGCTGCCCGTCCTGAATTTCTTCAATAAAAGGCAATCCCACCGCTTCGACGCTGCGAATTTTTTGCCGTGGTGTTTCTAAGGGTAAAGCGATGCGCCATTCCACATTTTTAAGTTCGATATTATAGAGGGGTTCCAATTCCTCGACGTAGGATAATTCGATCAGATAACCGTTAGAAAGGGTGTATTTTTTAGCGGGATCGTAGTGAAAATATAGAGGATGGACAAAAGTACGCGGACGATAACTAAGTTCGTAAACCTGTTCGGAATTGGGATTATCGCGGATAAAGGGTTCTTGGAAAGCATAGGCTACATATAGGATATCCTTGCCACTGTTCGCATCGCGATAAAATGCTAATCCCGTCGGTGATTCAAAAGGAGTTATCATGCTAAAAAGCTGTTCTCCCGTGGCGCGATCAAGACAGTAAACCGTTTGTTCTAGGGTATCCGTTAACCAAAGTTCTTCCCCGCGAATGGTGATATTTTCGATGCCGATACCAGGCGCGTACAAACGAGTAATTTCCTGTCCCGATTGGCGATCAAATATAAATATTTGTCCAGAACGTTGACAAGTGACATAAATTGTGTTAGCAGTTACGGCGACTCCGTTAGCGGTGTAGGGAAGACGGGTGAAAAATTTCGGGGTAAAATCTTCGAGAGTGCAGCAGTAGAGATTTTCGCGAGTGGTAAACCAGAGGTTATTTTGATCATCGATTGCCAATCCCGTCGTCCCGACGAATTCTTGCCAGCGATGGGAATTAAGTACGGTTGTATGACCAGTATCGAGGGCAATTTGGTATAAATAGCCGTTTTTTGCGTCGATGGCAATTAATTTGTCATCTTGAAATACAATTCCGTGCAGAGCCGTGGCGCTAATCGGACGAATCGTTTGACGATGGGAGGGAAGACTGGCAGGATCGAAAATCATAGGAGGAAACGAAAAGGGAGAGCGTTTTTAGGTGAATAAAACAGCAATTCTCCCCACGATAGCAAATTTTCTCGCCCTTGAATGCTCGTAATGAACTGCAATCCCGAAAAAAATGTCAAGAATTGTCACCTATAGTCCCTCTCATACCCTTGTGCCTACCTACGAGTGTTTCAATCGTTGCAGTTATTGTAATTTTCGCAGGGATTTAGGCACTGATGGCTGGTTAAGTTTGGAAAAAGCCAAAGAGATTTTAACTGCTTTGCAGGTTTCGGAAATTACGGAAATTTTAATTCTTAGCGGCGAAGTTCATCCTTTAGCAGCCAATCGAGAGTTATGGTTTCGGCATATTTATAATTTGGGAGAATTGGCTTTAAATATGGGTTTTTATCCCCATACCAATGCGGGAATTTTAACTTTTGCCGAGATGGAAAAACTGAAAAATGTCAATCTATCTATGGGCATAATGTTAGAACAAATGACGGTGACTTTATTAAATACTGTCCATCGTCATGCCCCCAGTAAAGTGCCATCCCTGCGCTTAGAGCAGTTACAATGGGCGGGAGAATTAGCAATTCCTTTTACCACGGGTTTATTATTAGGAATTGGTGAAACAGAATGCGATCGCTTAGTAACCTTAGAAACTATTGCCACTATTCATCAACGTTGGGGACATATTCAAGAAGTGATCCTACAACCCTACAATCCGGGCAAAAGAGAACAGTGGCAAAATAATCCTTTTGATCTGCAAAAATTACCCGATCTGGTTAGGCAAGCTAGGGAAATTCTGCCCCCAGATATTGTCATTCAAATTCCCCCGAATTTAGTACCCGATCCTCTTTTTCTCTTGGATTGTTTAGCGGCAGGAGCGCGGGATTTAGGCGGTATTGGCCTGATCGATGAAGTTAATCCCGATTACCTCCATTTACACCCCAATAAATTAAAGGAATTTTTAGCAATTTATGGCTGGGAATTAAAGCCGCGTCTGCCGGTTTATAAGTAAACATTAATCAGTAATCAGTAATCAGTGAAAAGATAGCACTGTTAATGCCATTTAACACTCCTTACTTAATACCGCATAATTGATTATTATTCATTCTTAATTCTCCTGACGACCGACTCCTAACCCTAACAACAATTTTTGATTTTTACCAGAGGTCTTATGATTCCATCAAGCGAGCGCTACTGGCTCAAAAATGCCCATATTCCCGTTTCCCTCCTAGAAAATGAGGTTTTTTCTCCCCAAACCTCCGAGGGATTAACCTTAGTTAATCTGGAAATTAATGACGGTAACATTAATCGCATCACCTCAACCATCCCCCCCGAAGATAATATTCCCGTCATCGACCTCAAAAAAAAGCTTGTTTTTCCTTGTTTTATCGATATGCACACCCATCTCGATAAAGGTCATAGTTGGCAGCGTTGTCCTAACCGTGATGGCACTTTTGACGGCGCCTTAAAAATGGCCCTAGAGGATTCTCGACGGGAGTGGCGCTTAGAGGATGTATATCGTCGCATGGAATTCGGCGTTAAATGCAGTTATGCCCATGGAACTGCGGCTATTCGCACCCATATCGACTCTTTTGGTCAACAGGCACAGATTAGCTTAACTGCTTTGGCAGAATTGCAACGACAATGGGCCGGTAAAATCACCCTGCAAGCGGTTTCTCTAGTTTCCCTTGACTACTATCAAACCTCCGAGGGAGCGGCCTTAGCCGATAAAATTGCCGAATTTGGAGGCATATTAGGGGGAGTAGCCTACACAAATCCTGATTTACAGGCACAAATTGATATTACCTTCAAATTAGCCCAAGAAAGGGGTTTAAATCTCGATTTTCATCTGGATGAAAACGGCGATTCCGATTCTACCTGTTTAGCAGCGATCGCGCGTACTGCTATCAAAGAGCAATTTTCTGGACAAATCATCTGTGGTCACTGTTGCAGTTTAGCGGTACAATCCCCTGAAATAATCCAAGAAACCCTAAATTTAGTCAAAAATGCGGGTATTGCTATCGTTAGCTTGCCGATGTGCAATCTCTACCTACAGGATCGTCAAGAGGAAAAAACCCCTTTTTGGCGCGGGACAACTAAGATAAAAGAGATGAAAAAAGCGGGAATTCCGGTAGCTTTTGCCAGCGATAACTGTCGCGATCCCTTTTATGGTTTTGGGGATCACGATGGTTTAGAAGTCTTTACCCAAGCGGTGCGGATTGCCCATCTCGACACACCCTACGCTGACTGGGTAAATAGTGTCACCCTCACCCCAGCAAATCTGCTCGGATTGCCCCATTTAGGGCGCATTAAGACGGGTCTAGAGGCAAATTTGTTAATTTTCAAGGCGCGCTACTTTAGCGAGCTATTATCGCGACCACAGTGGGATCGCCTCGTGATTCGGCGCGGGTTAAGCATCGATACTACTCTCCCCGATTACCAAGAGTTAGATGATTTAGTTCTAGGAATTGAGGAACTCCTGTAAGGGTTTGACAAAAACCACCGATTCTAGGTTGATAGCACCGTAAATATGGGGAAAGGTCTCTTTTTCTAGCTCTAGAGTTGCATTTTCTGGGTTAGGATGTTGGGGCTGCTCCCATTTGACCGGGGACTGCAATTGTTCAGGAGAAATGGCTAAAACCAGCAAATCTGGCTGATTTTGATAAAAAGCGTCCACAACTTTCGGAATTTGTTCTAAGGTGGAGCAATGGATAAATCCCTCATTTTTTAGGGAATAAGCCCGATATTCCCCCATTTCACGAGCTATTTGCCAACCTCTTTCTGTGGTGATGTGATAGATCATCGGTTCGCCTCCTACTGTCACTTTATTCCTAATTTTAGGATATAGCCTGAAGCTGTCAGCGGCCCTCAATTCTCTTAAACTAGAGGTCAAGGAATAAAGACAAGAAATTTGTCCGACCACTTACCAGAAAAAAATGGCTGGTAACGTCCTCAAAATCTCTTTATAGTCTCTTTTTACCTGATATTAACCTTTTCCCCTTAAAATAAGCTTACCGAGCCAGTAACTGCAAAAATCTATGTTAGATAAAATATTTACTCCCAATCCCTACGCTGAAAAACCCGCACCTCTGCGTCCTCGCAAGGGGGTAATTATCGGTGTTGGTCAGGTGGGGATGGCCTGCGCTTACTCGATGTTAATTCAAGACTGTTTTGATGAATTAATTCTGCAAGATATCGCCACGGATAAAGTCGAAGGGGAAGTGATGGATTTAAGGCACGGAATGCCTTTTATTGAACCCACGGACTTGAAAATGGGAACCGTGGCCGATGTGGGACAAAATGCCGATGTGGTGATTATTACTGCCGGGGCTGCCCAAAAAGAGGGGGAAACCCGATTACATCTCCTTGAACGAAATGTGGCGATTTTTCGCCGTATTCTTGCGGATGTGGCTGTTTACTGCCCCAGTGCTTTGATTTTGGTGGTGAGTAATCCCGTCGATATCATGACCTATGTTACCCTTAAAATCACCCATTTTCCGCCTTCTAGGGTGATTGGTTCGGGTACAGTGCTAGATTCTGCCCGTTTACGCTCTCTTTTATCCACCCAACTCCATGTAGATGCGCGTAACGTCCACGCTTATATTATCGGTGAACACGGTGATAGTGAGCTTGCTGTCTGGAGTTCGGCTAATATCGGAGGAGCAAGGTTACTCGAAGGAGATTGGCAAGATTTAAGCGCAACCGACCAAGAAAGCTTAACAGAAATTTTTCTTCAGGTTAAAAACGCCGCCTATGAAATTATCAAACGCAAGGGTTATACTAGCTATGCGATCGGTTTAGCTACCACGGATATCGTTAAAGCGATTTTACGTTCCCAAGAAAGAATTCTCACTATTAGCACTCTCCTCGATGGTCAATACGGTCTCAAAGATGTGTGTTTAAGTATTCCCTCGGTGGTTAATGAGAAAGGAGTGATTAAAACCCTGAATCTTGCTCTCAGTCCCAGAGAAACGGAACAGTTACATAATTCGGCCAAAATTATGCGCGATTTAATCGATCAACTCAAAATTTAACCTAGGGTTGGCTGAATAAATCTAAAAACATTGTTGGCTAAGATTTTTAGATTTTTTTGCCCTGAAAAAGTGCCGACTATAAGAGCGATCAAGGGGAAAATTTAGGCACTTTTTCCCCGAAAATTAGGTAATTGTGGGGTGGACTGAAGCAATTAGTGCTAGACTTCCCGAAAAGTCTATTTTATTTCAGCTTGTTGTTAGGAATCTACTCTGGCTAATACGCTTTTGGTTATGATACGCGGAAAAGTTCTGGCGATGGCGCTAAAATGGGGTAATATGCCGAAAGTTGACCCACATCGTTACTCTCAAGAGTGTTATGGAGAAAGTTTCTGTATAATCAATGGTTAGACTTATTTATAATTGAGATGGAAGAAAGAAAATTATGGGATGGCTAATTCTATTAATTGTCATAACGGCACTTACTTTAACTATTATTGTTTTTATTAGTCCTCACTTTGTTGCTAGTAAAGGTTCCGATGTATCAAAGCAAAAATACTCTTATCAAATTCGTGGAACATTACTAACTCCATCTGAAATTAAGTTCTATCATGCTCTAAAGCAGGCAGTAGGGGATGAGTTCATCATTTTTAGCAAGGTTCGTGTTGCCGATGTTCTTACCCCTGAAAATGGTTTAAACAAAAGTCATTGGCAGCGTGCTTTCAATAAAATTTCAGCGAAACATTTTGATTTTGTTTTATGTAATCTAGAAGACTTAACAGTTGAAGCTGTTATCGAACTAGACGATAAGACTCATCAAAAGTCTGGTCGTACTGATCGAGATAACTTCTTGAATCAGGCAGCTCAATCATCAGCACTAAAAATGTTGCGATTTGCAGTCAAGCCCTCATATTCTATCTCGGAGATAAAATCTAAAATCCTCTGATTTTATCACGAATGGAAGTCTATCAACTCACGTTTCAAGTATTTGAAGAAGGCAGCGTAGCCGCTCTGGTAGAGTGTGTTAATGAAATCTAACACGCCTCTTTTTTCTCTAGTCAAACTATTTTTGACTAATCTCAAATGCTAAATCGTATCTGTAAAAACAAACATCAAAGGCAAGAAAGAAGTTCATCTGTGCTAACGTTTGCAGAAAAGGTTTTTAGATTTATCCAGCAAACCCTAATTAGCGATAAAATGGCTGTGATCTTCAAATTTGACCTGTTATATGACTAATCACTCAGAAGTTGAGTCGGCTATTCAGCAACTGCCAGAGAGTGAAGTCCGCGCTCTGGCAAACTGGCTTCAAGACTATCTTGATGAGATGTGGGATAGACAAATTGAAGCGGACCCAGCATCGGGAAAATTAGCTCCCCTCATCGCTCAGGCAGAAGAGGATATGGCAACCAACAACGTCAGATATCCCGATGAAGTCCTTCGCAACACCCCAGCCAAATTCCAAGTAACTTCTCCTCCTTTTCGTTGGGATGAAGCGGGAGGTATCCGTATAGGTTCGAGCCGAGTGACTCTCGATAGCATACTTGCCTCATACCACAACGGCTCCACTCCTGAAGAAATCGCTATTCAGTTTTCAGTTCTTCGTTTGGAAGATATATACAGTGCCATTGCTTATTATTTAAATCACCGTCAGGAAATTGACAGTTATTTGGAACAACGCGACCAACAAGCTCAACAACTGAGACAACAACTAACTCAAAAACACAACTTAGTCGATTTAAGACAGCGCTTGCTTGCTCGTTATCAGTCAAAAGGAGAGTCGAGGCAAAGTGCGCCTTCTAACTGACGAAAATTTTAATGGAGCCATCTTGCGTGGACTGGTGAGGCGTTTACCTGAATTGGATATAATTCGCGTCCAAGATGTAGGACTGATGAACACTGACGATCCAGATATTTTAGAATGGGCAGCTAATGAGGGACGCATCCTGCTCACCCATGATGTAGCCACTATTACGATGTATGCCTACAATCGTGTCAATCAAGGACTACCTATGACTGGAGTTGTTGAGGTGATCTCAAAAGCACCCATTGGTAAGATTCTTGATGATTTAGAACTATTTATTTGTTGTAGTGAACCTGAAGAATATGAAGGTCGGGTTCTTTTCATTCCTTTCGCTTGATGCAATCTCTATCATTTTCTACTCCAGAAATCTAAGTGACCTAACCGTTAGACCGCAAGACCGAAACTAAGTCAGTGTCGAGAGGAACATTTATGAAAATTAGATTTCTTTACCGCGTAGTTTCCATCAGAGTACTAGGTTAGGTTGCCGAAAAAACATCTAGCCTAGGATTCCTCTAGCCACTAGATGCCATGATCAAGTCATGTCTGTCCCTGACTAAAATAGAATCAGCGATTTCCCTAAGATACCTAATTCCATGACGATTATCACTCTTTCACGTTATGTCACCAGAAACAATGAGATTTTAGGTGGAGAGCCAATTATTGAAGGCACTCGCACATCTATTCGCGCAATCGTCGGTCTGTGGCGATTAGGTGTGATGCCAGAGGAAATTCCAACTCATTTACCTCATTTGACCTTAGCACAAGTGTTCGATGCCTTGAGTTTTTATTTGGATCATCAAGCAGAAATTAACGAGTACATTGAACGTAATCAAGTCCCCGATGAGTTGGTGCATCCTTCTGTAAAGGCAGCTTTGGGTAAGCTATGAGCATATTTGCTTCGCTTTACATGGACGAAGATATGTCGGCGTTAGTTGCAACACTTCTGCGTTCTCGTGGTTTAGATGTCACCACTGTTCCTGAGCAGTCAACTTTGGGCAAAACTGACAGCGAACAATTAGAATTTGCCGCTTCTTTAGGTAGATGTCTTGTCACCCACAACCGAGTTGATTTTGAACGATTGCATCTTCAATTCATAGAGGAAGGCAGAGAACATTGTGGAATTATTGTTGTCCCTCAGAAAACTGCCTACGAGGTCGTGCAACGGGTTGGTGTTTTAGTCAACACGTTGACTGTTGATAGTATTAATAATCAGTTACTATACGCATGATTTCTCCGCAAACTTACACTCTAAGCAC
This sequence comes from Microcystis sp. LEGE 08355, assembly GCF_015207185.1. Taxonomy (NCBI): domain Bacteria; kingdom Bacillati; phylum Cyanobacteriota; class Cyanophyceae; order Chroococcales; family Microcystaceae; genus Microcystis; species Microcystis sp. LEGE 08355. Next base: position 11,172 of record NZ_JADEXI010000084.1, read on the forward strand.
AAGCCAGCTAACACGATGAAGCGGCGATGTTCTAGTTCATTCATCACCGCTGACCATTGCTGTTAGACAGAAATCCCAGAAATGTTCAATCTAATCTTTATAGTTCTTCGGTTTGTGTTAGGCCATGGACGGGTTATAAAGGGCGATTTTTGTCAATTGTTTTCGATAACGTTTTTAAAACCCGACACCCGACACCCGACACCCTGTCCCCAGGAAAAACTTTTTTAGCAGACCCTAGCCATTATACCGATAGGACGGGTTGGCCGGTAGAAATGGCTTTTTCGACGATATCGGCGGCCATTTTCACTCCTCCAGTCTTCTGTAGTGCTTTTTGCATTCTCAGGGCATTTTCTCGGTAACTGGGGACGGATAAGACCTTTTCAATCGCCTTTCGTAAACGGGGAGCTTCTAGACGGGAAATCGGAATCACTTCCCCTGTCCCCGACCATTTTATCCGAGCAGATACCCCCGGTTGGTCGTTAGTGATGGGAATGGCCACCATCGGTACAGCTTGGGCAAGGGATTCTAGGGTAGTATTTAAGCCTGCGTGGGTGATAGTAAGAGAGGCTCTGGTTAAAAGCTCTAATTGAGGAGCGTAGGGAACAACTAGGGCGTTTTTTGTCGTTATTTGAATGTTAGAGTCGGTGTTGCCCAAGGATAAAACTAATTGTACTGGCAAATCGGCACAGGCTTCGGCGATCGCATTAAAGGCCGATTGTAGGCGATTTTGAATTGTACCGAGGGAAGCATAAATCAAGGGTTGTCCGGTTAATTTTTCGTAGGGAAAAGGAATCGTTTTTCTGGTGGAGGAATCGTGAAAGGGACCCGTAAAGTGAAAGTGAGCGGGTAAATTTGACCGAGGAAACTCGAATTCGGCAGGTTGTTGGCTAATTTGGGCGATGGGTGAATAGCGTTGATTGATGTTTTGATAGGGAATTAACCCCCATTCTTGACGCTGCCGGTTGATTAACTCATTCAGGGGACGAGTC
>NZ_JADEXI010000085.1:0-12130 GCF_015207185.1 Microcystis sp. LEGE 08355
CCCCACTTCCCTAATTTTTTTCCTGACAAAACTCTTGTCATTGTCAAGACTCTAGGGTAACTTGTATATAAAAATTAATAAAGCGAGAAGTATTAGAACGATGTTGAGACTAATTAGCGACTTTGACGGGCCGATAATGGACGTATCGGAGCGATATTACCAAGTTTATCAAGACTGTTTACAGAAAACCGCCTATAAAGGTCAAATTATCGGGGAATTATCGAAAGCGGAATTCTGGCAGTTAAAACGGGAGCAGGTTTCTGAGAAGCGTATCGGGGAAATGTCAGGATTAGATGAAGATCAAGCGCGTAAATTTGCCCATCTTCGTCGTCAAACTGTCCATACTTTACCCTATCTTGTCCACGATCGCCCGGTGGTTGGTTCTTTGGAAACTCTCCAGAAAATCCAAGAGTTAAAGATCGATTTAGTCGTCATGACGATGCGGCGGGTATCCGAGCTAGATCATGCCTTTAATCGCCACGATATCGGTCGTTTTTTCGCCGCTAATCGTCGTTATTGTCTAAATAACAATTACACCAAAACCAACGACGTGCGCGACAAAACCCTGCTTATGGCTAAGGCCGCTAAGGAACTGCCGGCGGCTGCCGACACTTGGATGGTGGGGGATACGGAAGCGGATATTACCGCCGCTAAGAGCCAAAATATTAAGGTTATTGGCGTATTATCGGGGATTCGCAGCCGTTCCCGTTTAGAGAGCTACGAGCCTGATTATATCGTCAATAACCTTGGCGAAGCATTGGACGTGATCTTAGGCTCCCTGCGAGCGATTGGTTAACGGAAAAAACTACTAATCACCCAAAAGATTAGAAAAGTGATGAGCGCATAAATTTGGCGATCACCGAGAATATTCAAATCAGCCTTGGCCGCTAAACTGGCTAATCCCGCTCCCAGAGCGACTCCTAGCACTAAACCAGCGAGAGTGAATAGTAAGGCGCGGCCAAAACGTTTTTCTTTGCGGTTGAAAAAATAGATATTAACGAAAACGCCAAAAGCTAAGAGCAGCGGTAAGAGGGAGCCACTGGGATCGGGAACTAACAGCGTTATTGCTCCTAAACAAGCGTAAATCACTGCCGGTACGCCGATATCCTGTGCAGAAGGTGTGTCGATTAAGCTTTGCCACCAGTTAGGAGATTTGCTGCTAGTAACCGGTTTACTTTCCACCGGAATCGTCAGACGTTCAGGAAAACGAATGCGATCGGGTACTTTAATTCTACCCTCCTGTCGCATCCGCAGTCGATCCATGAGGACAGAATCGTAGGCCGCCTCGATCGATTCGACAATTTTGCTATCATTTTGATACTGTTGCACCAGTCTTTGTTTGGCCTCTTGAATTTCTTCAAAAGAGGATTCTTCAGTAACCCCAAGTTGTTCGTAGGGATTCTGTTCACTCATGAACATACCTCCTTAATTATGCTCCCGATAGTCATGGTCTTAACCCGATGTTCTGTAGTTTAACTTGAGATGCAAGCTTATTTAAATTAATTAAGTTTAGCGAAAATCTCGGCAGAATCGATCGCTTCGTAGGGATAACCACTGGCATCTAAAAGGCTTTTTTCGGCGATTTCTCCTTCTTTAACGATAATTAAGCGGTTTTTGCCACCGTAGGCTTTAATTGTGACAATTTCTAAAGCAAATAACCCCGGGGAGAAACGAGGATTTAAGGCCCCATCGTACTCGAATTTACTCTGCATTAACTGCAAAGCATAGACGCTACTGCTATCAAAGGGTGCTGCATCTCTCATCGTTTTGGCCCGCAGCACTGGGATTAAATCACCAAAAGGAATAGAAATCTTTTGCCAGCTGCGATCAAATGTATCAAAAGAATAACAGTAACCGATGCCATCCCAACGTCCTTCACAACGCAGAATTAATTTATAGCGTTTTCCGTCCCCTTGTACCTGTAATTCTATTCCCTCGTAGTTAGATAAATTTAGGGGAGGATTCAGGTTTCTGGTACGAACTGAGGCAAAACCGCCGTTATTTTCGGTTCTAACGATACCAGAAAAGAGCGCTCGTCCTCCGGTTAGGGTTATCTGACTCTCACTCACTCCTCCCATTACCACATCATCCACCGCACCCCAGATTGCTTTTATATCACTGCTGGGATTGCTAAAGTCAAAGAGGGTTTTTTCGGCGGTTATCCCAGCATTTTTCAATAAATCGAGTAAATTAGCTAAACTATGGCGGTTATTCTCCCCTTGACAGTAGATAATTCTCTCAATCCCTGTGAATAATTGCGGGGTTTGCAGAGCAAATAAATCGACATTTTCAGCCAATAATTGACGTGCAGACTCGATATTATCGACTAAAGCGCGGATTTGATAGTTTTGCTGCTGTAGTTGCGGGATTACTTTTCTACCGATCGCATTTTCCCCACCAATGACTAAAATGGTCTTCATCCCTATCCCTTGCTCATTTGTTAGCTGATTTTTTTTATCTTCCCCGAAACCGAGCAGCTTTTGCAGACAACTCCACAGGGGAATACTATCAAAATAGTCTAGAGTTTGCCAAAATCTCTGAAAATCCCAGCTTTTTGACTCAGCCATAACTTTTCTCTCCTCAAAAGGTACTGATAAAGTTAGTCTAACCAAACCAGCTTTAATCCTTGCGGCAAAGCTTTCCTTTTCGTCCCTATTTCTTTCGCTCGTTAATTTCTCTGAAAACCCCTATATATATTTAGGCACGGATTCCCATTATATAAAAAGTATAAGTCAAGTCTTGGCTTTTGTCAAGCATTTTGGTTGAGATTCTTTTGGGTGTAAGCTGTACTGAATTTAAATTACTTGTTGAGATAAGGCACTCTTGCAATAGGTAAGAGGAAGGTATAGGGGAAGCGCGGAGATGGGTTTTAAAGTTCGATTGGGAGTTCATAAGAACAAATGTATTAAATTTAAGTCCCCCTTAAAAAGGGGGATTTAGGGGGATAAAATTTTTGTCAGTCCTTTGGGATGCTTTTGGGTGCGTTACGCTTCGCTAACACACCCTACATTTATATTTATTTTATTTCCCCCTCTATTATCCTGATTTCTTCCTCACTTAATCCATACAATTCATACACTATTTTGTCAATCTCTTTTTCTAACTCGCTGGTGTCAGCTTTGGGACTAGATTTTTTAGCCGTGAGAATTTGATCTACAATATTTTCGATATTGACTACTTGATTGGGAGTAGGAATAGGAATTCTTAACTTTCTGATGTCATTCATGGTTAGCTGAGTAAAATCATCTTTTTTTGCCGATGTAGAGTTTTTAGTTTTAAGATAAGAAACGAATTTAGAATTAATAATAGATAAGAGATATTTGATTGAGAACCTGTCCGTATTTAATTTAAAAATATAAATATCTTTCTTAACAACAAGTGGTTTTTGAGTCAAAGTTGCCATTATTCTAAACTGTCTACTTATAATTCTTCTGACAAGAATTCTTTCTCCTGTAAAAAAATCAAATGATGACGGTTTCTCCCTAAGATTGTCTCCATATTTTATGTATTCATTAACATCTTCTAGAAAGTATCTATCAAGCTTGCCAGTTAAAATTGGTTCGTGAAAATCATCAATTTTATTTAAAGAATAATCATTTTTATTAGCTAAAATACCTCTAGCTGAATCAGTAATGTCCTCGATAGTTGTTTGAATTTTACTTAGTTTATTGTTCAGTAGTTTTGACAGAGGGTTAAAAATTAGCTTTAAATCTTGACTGTTAGACCATTCTTTTTGGCTAAGTATATGATAATCTAAGGAATTTATAATATTAAAATCTATTTTATCTCTGGGATTAAATTCATATACCAACGACATATTTAAAGATTTGTTTTTAGATAATAAATAAATTCCAGTATCTACATAAGCATCGTTGAATATATCATAGGGTAGAGTTATTCCTAAGACTAAATGAGAATTTTCATATATGATTTTTCTTGTGGAATAATATTTATCACCTGTTAACCAAGATATTGGTGTGATGAAAGAGAAAAATCCTGATTTGTGAGATATTTTAGTAGCTTTTTCCATAAAAATTGTGTAAATATCATCTATGGTTGTATAAAATTCTTTATACAATCTTTTTTCCATTTCCTTGAATTTCACTCCATAAGGAGGATTGCCAATTACCACATCAAAACCGATAAAATTCCCCTTATCATCTAGAACTTCGGGGAACTCGAAGCGCCATTCAAAAGCATTATGATAAATCTTACCGCTTTCAATCTCCTCTAGTTGCGGACGTAACTTATCAATCTCATTCCTTAACTGAATAATCTTCCTTTCCCGCGCTTTCTTTTCCTTGGGTGACTCCTCAAATAACAAAATTTGATTCTCTAGACTATATAAATCCGTTTCCAAACCGCGCAAGCGCTTTTTCAGAGGATTATCTCCCTGTAAAGTCTGACGAAAACTACTCTTAATCTCACTTATCAATCTCTCCATCTCGCGCTTTTGCGATTTATCCTCCGCGTTGCGATAGACTCTCACCGCATCCTTATAACTCTCGATACTTAAACGACTTTTGCGGGAAAAGACTTGTAAATCATTGGATAACCCAAAGCGACTAATCAGAGAATTGCCAACCTTGATATTAATATCGATATTCGGTAGCGTCTCTAACTCATTATCTGCTTTGTAGTAAGCATTCTTGAGTAACTCAATCCATAAACGCAACCGACAGATTTTCACCGAGTTGGGATTGATATCAACTCCAAAGAGACACCCCTCAATCAGACGCTGTTTTTCCTGAAATAAAGTCTCCTGTACTCGCTGACTTTCTCGACTGCGGGGATTATACTCAAACAGATTACCGTCATCATCGGTGACGATTAACTCATCGTTCACCACCTCAACCCGATAATCCCTGAGAGTTTTCCCCTCTTTATCCACTAAAATCTGTAACTCACTCTTAATTGCGATTATCTCGTTCAAAGCAGAAACAAGAAAATGTCCCGAACCCACCGCAGGATCACAAATTTTGAGACTATTGATAATAGCATTGGCTGCCGTTTTATCTTTGATGCGGTTATACACATCCTCGATTGTCTGACAATTCCATCCCTGACTCTGGTTAAATTTCTCTATCACTGCGCGTCGAATCGTTTCCCGACACATATACATAGTGATGAAACCGGGGGTGAAAAAGGAACCATCCTTATATCCGTTGATTTTCTCGAAGATTAATCCCAACACCGACGCATTGATAAGAGTCTTGTTGTCTTCCTGTATCGCTTCCCCACCTTCGCTGCTAAAATCGTAGGCATTGAGAAACTCGAATAGGTATGCTAAAGCGTTGATTTCTCCTGTTCGCTTTTTCCCCTGACTATCCTTTAGGACTGTTCCTGCAAAAATCTCTATATTCTCCGAACGCAGGTTACTGATAACTATGGTTGATTGTTCTAAGTCTGTCGGTTCAAATAGGGAACTGTTGAGATAGGGAACCTGAGTATAGGTATTCTGGATGTCTTTGCTTCTTTCTGTCTGTTTTTTGGCCAAGACGCTGAAAAATAAGCGATTTAAGTCGTCATAGTCGGCAATTTTGCCTAAATTGAGAAACCCTAGGGATTTATCCCCCCGATGATACCTAATTATCTGCGCTTCTAATAGTTTGAGGAAGAGGATTCTATTTATCCAGGTTATCCCCAACTCTAAACCGATATTAAATAGTCTCTCCTCTTCCGTCTCCCCAAATTCTTCGGGATTGGGTAAACGAGAGATTTTATCTAAACTCTCCACTTGACTGATAGCGTTCTCTAGCAGCGAACCGGGTTGACGCGCTGCCGGTTGCAGACGTTGGATGAGTTTTTTCCCTCCCTCTTTTATCTCTGTCAATCCGATGATATGCAGCAGTTCACTATAAAAGTTTTTGTCGAGACTGTTGCTATCGTTCGCAAAGGGGAGTTTTAAGAGGTGTTCGGGAGAAAAGATTTTATAGAGACTGATGAGGTTATGTTCGTCCTCCCGGATGGTTTGGGAGTATTCCCGCAAGTCAAAATGGGTGTATGTCAGGGAATTGAGTATGGAGTTAAGGAAGGGTTCTCCTATCTGTTTGTAGAAGAAGTCGGTGGTTTTTCCCGTTAGTCTCCCCGTCTCAAAGTCATTAAACTGTCTGACAAGTTCCTGATTTTGTGCGCATAGTCTCTCGAAGATATTCCCATCGAAGATAAACCACTCATATATATTGGTAGCAATCAGGTGTTTTATCTCTAGGTTTTTCTCGGTTATTCTTTCCCGTAGGAAGTAGAGGAGTAATTCCTGTAATGCTTTACAGTTGAGTTTGTCTCTCCGCAGCATCTCGCTTTTATTGCTGGGTTTCTTGACTTCCAGTATCACCCCCACGGAATCCCGCGACTCTTTCCCATTATGGATGACTAAATCATTCCTTCCCTTGGTGTTGATGAAATGTTGGGGACTATAGTAGCTGTGTTTGAGAAAGTCTGCAAGCAGGTTTTTGTGGAACTCCTCCGATTCTGTCTCGTTGATACTCCCCAAAAGTTGTTCTAGGTGGGTTTGAAATTTCTCCACCTGACTACGACTCGGTTTGACTCTTAGGAATGCTTTGTTTAATGCTTGTCGGGGAGAGAAATTTTCTGTCTTCATACCTTTATCCTCTTCCTACCCAACCCGGTTTTTCAGGCTATTTTTTTCTCTCTTATCTTTGCTCAAAAACCCTATATATATGGGCGCACGGATTCCCATTATACATAAAGTCTAAAGCAAGTCTCGCCATTTGTCAAGGGTTTTCAGAAAAAAAATCAGGCCGATTTTATAATCACCGTAACAACAATTCAGATCGTAGGGATAATTCCGTAGGGATAATTCCGTAGGGATAATTCCGTAGGGATAATTCCGTAGGGATAATTCCGTAGGGATAATTCCGTAGGGATAATTCCGTAGGGATAATTCATGAATTATCCCTACGATATTATGTGAAAATTTCCGTCTTCATACCTTATATCCCTATTCCTACCCATCCCGATTTTTGAGTCTATTTTTTTCTCTCTTATCTTGGCTCAAAAACTATATATATATTTGCGCACGGATTCCCATTATCTAAAAAGTCTAAAGCAAGTCTCGCCATTTGTCAAGGGTTTTTCGGAAAATTTCCCCAGTTCCCAAGATGTGAGGGAAATTGCCAGTAAGTTTGCAGGGGTAGAGTTAAAGGAAGCGGTCGCAACGCGCTCGCTACGCGAGACCGAGCAGTTACAATTATTGTTATCTTCAGCTTGATCTTATTTTACTAAATAGCCAAAAACTAAAATAAGATTCCTATTTATTGTCCTGACAAGGAGATGAATAAATGAATAACTTTTCTGAGAAACACCATCGTCGTTCCTTAAGATTATCTCGCTATGATTATTCTCAATCGGGTGCATATTTCGTAACAATTTGTATTAAAAATAGTGAAAATTTATTAGGTGACATACAAGATAATGTTATGAATCTTAATCAATTTGGTCAAGTTGTTAAGGATATTTGGCATAGTTTAGAGACTCGTTATAAAGAGGTTATTTTAGATGAATTTGTAATTATGCCTAATCATATTCATGGGATAATATTTATTGATAAACCAGTAGAGATAATTCATGAATTATCTCTACCGAAGGAAAGGAGAAAAATGTTGTTACCTAAAGTGATTGGTTATTTTAAAATGAATAGCGCTAAACTGATTAATCAATTGCAAGCTACTCAAGGTCAATCGGTTTGGCAAAAGAATTATTATGAACATATTATCCGTGATGAGGTTTCCTTAACGAAAATTAGAGAATATATTGTTAATAATCCTTTAAAGTGGCATCAAGATATCGAAAATCAGCAAGTCAAACCTAGTCAGGAGGAAGTTCAGTTTTGGCAAAGCTTCGGTAGAAAGGATTTATAATCACTGTAACAACAATTCCTATCGTAGGGATAATTCCGTAGGGATAATTCCGTAGGGATAATTCCGTAGGGATAATTCCGTAGGGATAATTCATGAATTATCCCTACTCAGGAATGCTTTGTTTAATGCTTGTCGGGGAGAGAAATTTTCTGTCTTCATACCTTTATCCTCTTCCTACTCAACCCGGTTTTGGAGTCTATTTTTTTCTCTCTTATCTTCCCTCAAAAACCCTATATATATGGGCGCACGGATTCCTATTATACATAAAGTCTAAAGCAAGTCTCGCCATTTGTCAAGGGTTTTGAGAAAAAAATCGAGCCGATTTTATAATCACCGTAACAACAATTCAGATCGTAGGGATAATTCCGTAGGGATAATTCCGTAGGGATAATTCCGTAGGGATAATTCCGTAGGGATAATTCCGTAGGGATAATTCCGTAGGGATAATTCATGAATTATCCCTACTCAGGAATGCTTTGTTTAATGCTTGTCGGGGAGAGAAAATTTCAGTCTTCATACCTTATATCCTTATTCCTACCCGATTTTTGAGGCTATTTTTTTCTCTCTTATCTTTGCTCAAAAACCCTATATATATTTGTGCACGGATTCCCATTATACATAAAGTCTAAAGCAAGTCTCGCCATTTGTCAAGGGTTTTTAGAAAAAAGAGGAGTTATTCGCTTTGATTTGGGAGATAATACTGGTGCTTTGGAGGATTTAAATATGGCTATTTCTCTCCAGTCCCACTATGCTGAAGCTTACTATAATCGAGGTTTAGTTAAGGAAAAAATGGGCGAGAAGAAAGAAGCGATTGCGGATGATCAATTAGCAATTAGTTATCAGCCTAATTATGGCGAAGCTTATTATAATTTGGCTCTTGCTACCTACGATGATAAAAATCCTAGTAGCCGAGTAGCGAGCCTTAACTATTTGCAAAAAGCCGCTAATGCTTTGATAAAAACTGGTAATTTAGAACTGTATGAACGCACAGTAGAATGGATGCTAAAAATGCAGTAATTTGTCTAAAAAAATAAGCTCAGGTATGACATTCTCCGTCGCTTTAGTGCAGTAGGAGAGTGGGGAGAAGGGAGAAAAAGGCTGTTAACTGATAACTGACGACCGGCTCCCCAAAACGAAAACTTCGTACCTGACCATGAAGATAGCTGCTATATCTAAAATCCTTATTCATCCCCTAAATAAGCTTCAATCACTGCGGGATTCTCCCTGACTGTGGCCGGCTCTCCCAAAGCGATTAACTTACCGAAATCTAACACGGCAATGCGATCGCATAATCCCATCACTAAAGGCACATGATGTTCGATTAACAGGACAGTTAAAGCTAAATTATCACGAATTTGTCGAATTAGCTGACTTAATGACCCCTTTTCGCTGGGATTCATCCCGGCTGCCGGTTCATCGAGGAGTAATAACTGGGGTTGCAAAGCTAAAGCGCGGGCAATTTCCAAGCGTCTTTGATCACCATAGGCTAAATTAGAGGCTTTCCGATTGCTTTGGTCAGTTAATCCGACTAAATCTAATAATTTCTCTGCTCTTTCGTAGGTTTTTTCCTCCTCCTCTCTCGAAACTGGTAAACCCAACATTCCTGTCCAGAGATTGGAGCCATTGTGAATGTGACCAGCGATCGCCACATTTTCTAAAGCCGATAATTCGCCAAATAAGCGCAAATTCTGGAAAGTACGGGCAATTCCTGCCTGAGCGATCTGGTGAGGACGATAATTCGCCAGACTGTACCCTTGATAAATTAAATCACCACTCGATAGGGGGATTAAACCGGTGATCAGATTAAATAAAGTCGTTTTTCCCGCCCCATTGGGTCCAATTAAGCCAAAAATCTCGTTTTTTTGTACCTGAAAGGAAACCCCATCCACAGCGACTAATCCCCCAAATCGACGGGTAGCTCCGCGCACTTCTAATAAATTTGCTTGCATCCTTGTTAATAGATTAAATTAGTCGATTTTACTCGATCAAGACTATTTAAAGTAAGCATTGCACCGACCAAAAAAATATTTGTCAGGAGATTTACCCTGAAAGAATCAGTTATCAAGATTTATCGGGCAGTTATTTTGATCGGGAAACATTTTACACAATCCCCACCAGATCAGCAAAACGGCTCACCACTACTAGCGAATCACTACCGATAACGAAAAACTGCCATAATTGCAGAAATGTCCTCATCTAGCCAAAAGGCGATCGCTATTGATGAAAAATGACGCTAAAATTATCGATCTCGTCATCCGGCTGTTTTTTCTCGGCCTGTTGTTATTTGCTGGTTTTACCCTGCTGCGTCCCTTCCTAACCATGATCCTCTGGGGAGCAATTCTAGCGATCGCTTGGTATCCGCTCTTTCTCTGGTTACAAAAGTTACTTGCTGGCCGGGCAAAACTGGCCACAGTTCTCCTCACCCTACTTTGTCTAGGGATTATTATCGGTCCGGTGAGTGGCATTGCAGCGGTTCTGGCGGGTAATCTGCGAACGATGGCCGAATATATCGATACTGGTGCGGTGCTGATTCCCCCTCCCCCCACCGATGTGGCCACCTGGCCGCTGATCGGCGAAAGGATTGCCAGTCTCTGGCAGCAGGCATCAGATAACACGGGTCAATTTCTTCAACGCTTCGAGCCACAATTAAAAGAACTGGGGAAAATCTCCCTTTCTCTGGCCACCAGTACCGGTCTGACGGTGCTGAAATTTATCGCCTCGATTCTGATTGCGGCGGCCCTCACCCTCTCCGCTAAAAATCTGACTCACCTGATGAACCGGTTAGCGGAAAAAATCGCCCCGGGTCGAGGAATCGCGCTGGCCAGTCTTACCGCCTCCACCGTCCGCAATGTTAGCCGCGGTATTATTGGCGTTGCCATTATCCAGAGTCTTTTGATCGGCATCGGTTTAGTAACGGTGGGAACGCCTGCGGCCGGTTTATTAACTCTCCTCACCCTAATTTTGGGCATTCTCCAAATTGGCCCCGGTTTGATTGTCTTGGGGGCGCTCATTCACGCTTGGGTAACACTACCCAATTCCATCGCCCTATTATTTACCCTCTGGATGATTCCCGCCACCTTGGTCGATAATTTCCTCAAACCGATCTTAATGGGGCGCGGCCTGCCCATTCCCATGGTGGTGATTCTGCTAGGGGTGTTCGGGGGAGTGATCGCCTACGGGATTATTGGTTTATTCGTCGGGCCGGTTCTGCTCGGTCTTTGCTACGAGTTAGTCAGGGCTTGGATTGGCGAGGATAGCCCCGAACCGGTGGCAAATAGCCATGATCGGCCAATCTAAGGGGCGATAGCTCTGATTTTTACCTTAATCTTTCCAGGGAACTTAGAAAAAAAAGATTAATTTAGCCACGGTTCCGGTTAAGCAGATTGAGGTAAAAGCCAGTACATCTAAAGGGAAGGTTTCTTCAGTTGGTGACAGTAAGCAATCAAACCGCAGAAAACGTTAAGGCAAAAATTAACCGGACTGGAGTGAGGAGAATGTTCAATTTAAGAAATAGGTAGTTATTTGAATGTGGTGGTTGGTTTATTGTAAGAAGATAAAGGTGTATATTTGGACGGTAATTAATATATGAAAAAAGAAAATTATCGGTTTATATTTGGTAGATATAAGTCGTTATCAGCCCCAAAAAACTATAATAAGCTTGAGCATTTGTTGATAGAAAATAGTTTTATTTCCCCTGAAATATTGCCGATTTATTCTTTGATTGTGTGACAGTTTTGGAAAAATAGTCTTATTTATTGCCTCTGTTGATTGAGAACTCCTTGAGCTTACCTCATTCTCAATAATGCTGTCCTTATTGCGGTGAATAATCAGGCTTTGGATAAATTTAAGAAAAATTTTATTATTTGGTTAATCTTGTCTATTTACAATCACACATGGATGAAAAGTTTGACCCTAGAGCGGAAAGGTTGGGCTTGTCTTTTTCCCTAAACATAAACAGAAAGAATTCAACACCCTCAAATGATTGACCGATTAGACCTATTGCATAATTTTTTTATGGTATAATATAAGGTTTTGCTTTTTTCTCAATTCTTAGATTGAAGTTGAAAAAAGAATAAAATGTGATCTTAGGTCAGGAAATCATCTATAATTTTGCTAATAAACATAGCAAAATTATGGATTATCAAAACTTATCAGATGAACAATTCAAACGCCGTTTCGGTGTGTATAAACAAACCTATAGAAAGATGGTAGAGTCAGTAAAAAGTGTTGAAGCCTACTCTAATTCACCA
>NZ_JADEXI010000086.1:0-12029 GCF_015207185.1 Microcystis sp. LEGE 08355
GTTTGTAGGCACCCCCCCGGAGGAATTGCGCTCCGGCTGCCGCCACTCGTTTGGCAGTTTCCACGATCATGGCCTCATTTTCCACCGAACAGGGGCCGGCGACAATGCTAACGGGATGATTTCTGCCGATGGGGATAACACCGTTAGGAGTGGGGACTAAAACCTCGCTGTATTCCCCGTGACGGTATTCTAAACAGGCGCGTTTGAAGGGTTGTTCGACTCGTAGGACGGTTTCGATCCAAGGGCTTAATTCTTGGATTTGTAGGGGGTCTAATTCCCTGGTTTCTCCGACTAAACCGATGACAACTTTATGCTTACCGACGATTTTCTCGGGACTTAATCCCCATGCCTCGAATTCGGCACCGATGCGCTCGATTTCAATTTCCGGGGAACCAACTTTCATGACAACAATCATGGCATTAACCTTTTATTGTTTCCTTTAATCTCTATTGTTGACGATTTCTAGAGGTTATCTATTTTTCTTCCACTTCTTTTTTGCCGGACCGCCAAGCGGCGATCGTTCTACCAAAATTAGCTTGAAATTCTTGCCATCCTAGCCAATCCCCCACCCGATCCTCATCCCAAGAAGCGGAGAAGATGCCATAACTCAGACCGATAAAACCTAGACCAAACAGGCTTAAACTGACGAGCATGGCGACGTAGGAAGGGATTTCGAGAAGATTGTGGCTAATAATCCAGTAGAAGCCAAAAAAGGAAGTTATCCCCAATACTGTCGGAATGCCGCAAAATACCGCCATCCGTTTGGCCATCCGTTGACTGACCACTTGCGGAATCGCCTTTAAGCTGGTTTCCTCGGAGCGATTTTTTATCGGCGGTGGCACGGGACTAGGGGCAATTTTCGGGGTTTTTCGCTTATTTTGGCGCGGCTCAAAGGGGAGACGTTCTTTTTTCTCCGTCGATTTCGATTCAGAGGCCATGGTAGGGATGCAAAGGGGGTAAGCTTAACGGCGAATTCCGAGACGACCAATCAGGGTTTGATAACGTTGTTGATCTTTCTTCTGGATATAGGTTAACAGTCCCCGACGACGACCGATCATCTGGAGTAATCCCCGACGGGAAGCGTGGTCTTTTGGGTTAGCTTTCAGGTGTTCGGTCAGTTGGTTGATTCTCTCGGTTAAGAAAGCTACCTGTAACTCCGATGATCCTGTATCGGTTTCGTGGGACTGATATTGGCTGATTAGTTCTTGTTTCTTGGTCTGGGTTAAGGCCATAGGACTCGTGATCTCTGCTTAAATACTGCAATCTATTATAGTATCACGTTTCTGGTCGATCCGTAAACATTGTTCGGGAGATAGGGTGATAGGGTTTTGGGGTGATAGGGTGATAGGGTGATAGGGTGATAGGGTGATAGGGTTTTGGGGTGATAGGGTTTTGGGGTGATAGGGTTTTGGGGTGATGAGACAACTTCCCCACTTCCCCACTTCCCACACCCCATTGCCGCAAATCATGGCAAAATCTTAGACATAGCGTCTAACTTACCCTGAAGATTCCATGCTGTTAAAATCCACGACCCGTCATATTCGCATTTATACGGCTGAAGTAAAAAATAATCAACTAATCGAGAGTAACCATGTCTTGACTCTTGATGTGGATCCCGATAATGAATTTAATTGGGAAGAAGTGGCTCTCAATAAGGTTTATAGTAAGTTTGATGAATTGGTAGAGTCCTACAATGGGGAAGAACTGAGCGAATATAATCTCCGTCGCATCGGTTCAGATCTAGAACATTTTATCCGTTCTCTCCTGCAAAAAGGCGAAATTAGCTATAATCTCAATGCCAGAGTCCAGAACTATAGTATGGGTTTACCAAAATTAGGGTGAACAATTCCGCGTCAGTCCCCACCTGGACACCTAGAAGGGTGGGGAAGTTGCATCACGGCTCTTCTGGTTTCTGTGTGGAAACGAGGTCTATACTGATAGAATATCCGCAAAATAGCCCTAAAAGTCTTGCCCGATAAGCATTTCACGATTCCATAAGCAAAAATTATCACACAAAGTCGAGAAGAGCCATTATACCAAATACAAAATGAATTACACAGGATTGGAGCAGCAAAGCAAGGAATCACAAATAGCTGAATTAGAGCTATTTATAAAAAGTGTAATGGATTCAAGAGAACTGAAACGAGCGCTCTCAGTAAAGATGTAGATGTCTCTCGAAGGTAAAACCTGTGAAGAAATCAGCAGAATACTCTGTGTCAAGCAATCTTTTATATATTACGGTCGAAATATATTTAAAATAAATAGAAGGAATTAGAATAGGATATAAAGGCTCGATCGGATATTTAACAGATGACCAGACAAATGAAGTGATCGGGTGGTTGAAAGCAAAGATTTATTGAAACATGGATGAATTAATCGATTATATCAGCCAACCTTATGCTGTTATTTACAAATCAAAACAGGTTCTTCGTTACTTGGTATGGTTCGATAGGGGGGGCATAAATCGACTAAATCCTTATCTGGCAAGAGACTTAATTGATTAGTTCGCTCTAGATAAAAAACAATTGACAAAAATCGCTAAATGCCTTTCTATATAAGGGTTCCATCCCTTATAACCCCCGTACATTGCATAACACAAACCGAAGAACCACATTTTGCTTCGGGCGGCTGATACGTCTTCAGCAACTTATTCTCTTGCTAATAATGTAATTACTCAAATCGTTGAAACAGCTAATGAATGTGTTATTATTCCTCAAGTTTTAATTGAATTTTGGGTAGTTGCAACCCGCCCCCTTGATGTTAATGGTTTAGGTTGGACTCCAGCACAAGCTACAAATTATGTCAATGATTTATTAGATAACTTTACATTAATTGCAGAAACGCCGGATATTTTTCCCCTTTGGTTTCAATTAGTCACCATCTACAACATTAAAGGAAAACGCACTCATGATATTAGGCTTCTTGCTGTTATGAAAGCTTCTAACATTACCCATTTATTAACCTTTAATCCTGATGACTTTATCCCTATTCCCAATATTATCATCGTTCATCCTCAAGATTTCATTAATTCCCAATAATTAGGCAGCAAATCCGACATACCGCACCACAATCCCTCACGAAAGGCGATAGTTCGCCTGAGAAGGAGTAAAACAGGGGAAACCACCTGAGACTCCTTCCCCTGTCAATCCCTAAGCTAGGAAGAAGAATGTAAAGATTTATTAAACTGTAGCTTTTGATACAGTTGTGGGGGGGGAGTGTGTATGCTTCTGCTATCTCCCATTGGTGTTGGGTTGGGGTGTTGCTTAATCTGACTGCAAGGGGGCGATCGCACTTTGAGGAGATACATTAATGAAAACAAGTGTAATATACATAACGGCTGTATTAACTTTATTGGGACTAACTGTGTCTCGACAAGCTAAAACATTTAACTTAAGTGAAAACAAAGACTTTTTAATAGCTCAATCTGGTCAAGTATATAAGTGTATAAATGATCATGGCAGATTTTCGATAGTGCCAGGTATTCCTGGTGCAACTTCCAGTAGGGTTAGTTGCCTGATACCCGTGAAATCGGTAAAAAGATGTATGTACAAAAAATTTCTTGATAAAACTTTCCATCGTTGTTCTTTAGCCATACCAGCTTTAGATGGTGTTCCAGTCAATACATATTATTCCATAGGAACAACTGCGGGACTCACAACATTGTTTACTATCGATTAATTTACAGGAATATCTATCCATGTATCGATTAGTGTGGGAATCTCTGATACCTCAATATTTTTGAGAACTTGTTTCATGGCTTAAGTAGGTGCATCTTCATCTTTTATTGTACCTTATCTAATCATATCTACATATCTAATAGTGTTCCTCAAATTATAACTTTCCTCCTCTCCCTCGGCACTATCGGCGCAGCTTCAACCCTGAAGCGCAAACTAAAATCCTCCCAATCCACTGAAAAAGAAACCACAAAAGTTGGCTAAATTGCTTCTAAAATACCATAAATGCCCCTTTATTCAGTCAGTAGAGGGGTTATTTTTTGTCCATGTTTCTATTCATTAATTTTTATTAATTAATCGATCACAAGTATTTTTTTGTGATATAATGGGGCGGTTTGTACAAATATTTTAATTTTTAATGACTATTGTGATTCCCAACGAAATTATACAAGCAACAGGAAAAAACGAGCAACTGTTGCAACTAGAACTGGCAATCATTATGTTTAGAGACTATCATATCAGTAGCGCAAAAGCGGCTGATTTTGCCAACTTATCTTTAATTGAATTTCGTCAAGAAGTCGCCAAGAGGAATATTTGTGTAAATTATGATAGTGTAGATTGGCAACAAGAATTACAAACCTTAAAAACCTTAGGTGATCTGTGATTGTTGTTAGTAACACCTCTCCGATTACCAGTTTAGCTGCTATCGGCTATCTTAACTTGCTCCATGATATCTATGGAACAATTATTATTCCAGTGGCTGTTTATGAAGAAATGACAGGATTAGGTTATTCAGTTCCTGGCACTATTGAAGTTCAAACCCTATCCTGGATAGAAAAGCGAGAGTTAGAGAATCGGTTATTATTAGAAGAATTACAGGTTCTTCGGTTTGTGTTATGCAATGGAGGGAGGTTATAAAGGATAAAACCCTTACATAGAAAGACATTGCTTCGATTTTTGCCAATTGTTTTCTATCTAGAACGAGCTAATCAATTGAGTCTCTTGCCCTATAAGGATTTAGTCGATTTATGCCCCCTGATCGAATCATACCAAGTAACGAAGAGCCTGATTTCCATTTTTTCTCCCATCTTCTAGACTTTCTAAATTGTTAGGATCGCCGTGAACGCACCAATGGGCGACCGTTTTGAGTGAACAGCCAATAAAATCAGCTATTTCTCGTTGAGTTTTTCCGTCGTTCAGCAAGAGAAACATTAAAATTATTTCCCTAACTTCTGCTCTTTCTTCTTCTTTAAGAGCTTTTTGTAAGTTTTTCTTTTCTTCTAAATCTAGGAAATCTTTAGCTGGCATAAGTAGAATTTTTCTCAAGTTACTATTTCTATTTTAGGTGGTTTAAGTGCGTTTTAGCTTACTACCGAATCACCACCAGCAATTTTATAAATTATCCTTGACAAGGATGGTAATCTGGTGTACCTTGAGCAACAATCCCCGTTTGAACTGCCCGACGAACAAACACTAGAATCTTTTTACCATGTTACACTAGGTAGTTGGGTAGGACTAGCTTTATTTCCCTGATGTGGTAACTTATGTCTTCTTCTTTATTGCTCGAATTAGAAAATTTACTCAAAAAACCAATTGCTTCTATAAAAGATTATGAAAGTTCTCTTTTCGAGCAATTGCTCGAAAAATCTCAAGGACAGATTGTGTTGTTTGGTGCTGGCAACTTAGGCAAAAAGTGTCTTGCTGGTTTGCGGAGTGTTGGCATAGAACCAGTGGCTTTTGCTGATAATAATGCGGCTATCTGGAATACAAAGATTGAAGGGGTTGAGGTTCTTTCTCCTGAAATTGCTGCTCAAAAATATGGTGATAATGCTCTGTTTATAGTGACAATTTGGAGTCCAGGGAGAAATCGCCGGTTTGTGTTACTCAGAGATCAGTTGCACCAACTTAACTGCTTAAATGTTACTTCTTTTATCACTCTTTTTTGGCAATATCCAGCTATTTTTCTGCCTTATTACGGCATAGATTTACCTCACAAGATTTATGAACAATTAGACGATGTAATAGCTGTTTTTAGTCTCTTAAGCGATGATTATTCTAAACAACAATATCTGAATCAGCTAAAGTGGAGAATCTGCCTCGATTTTGATCATTTATCATCATCCACAGAAATCCAATATTTACCGAAGCTCCTTTTGCCACTACTGAGCTATGAAGTTTTTATCGACTGCGGTGCTTTCGATGGTGATACGGTTAAAACTTTAATTAACACTCAGAAAGATTCCTTTGAGAAAATCATCTGTTTTGAACCCGATCCAAGCAATGTTGAGAAGCTGAAAGATTATATCTCGAATTTAGATAATGTAATTCAAGAAAAAGTCGTAGTATATCAAAACGCTACAGGCAAAAAAAAGGAAAAAATTCGATTTTTAGCTACGGGTTCTGGTGCATCAGCAATTTCCTCGGAAGGCGAGCTAGAAGTAGATTCAATTCCCCTAGATGAAATTCTCGCTGATGAAGCACCCACATTTATCAAGATGGATATTGAAGGGGCAGAAATCGATACTCTTCTAGGGGGAAGTCACATAATTGAGAAATATCATCCAATCTTAGCCCTTTCTGTTTACCATCAACAGGATCATCTCTGGCGAATCCCCTTATTGGTAAATAGTATTTGTAGTGATTACTCTTATTTTCTTGAGCCTCATGGTGAAGATGGTCTAGATTTAGTTTTTTATGCTATTCCTAATTCTCGCTTTACCAGCGAAGCCTAATTGCCGTTAATTTGAGGAGAAACTCAATTAAATGTCGTCTAACTCTGTAGAGATGCCTGATCCCGTTTCTGAAATGCTCATCCCCACCCTAAACTTGATGGGGTTTATGACTGCTTGGATAGATCCTTATACCGAAGCTTTTGTCAAGTTTGCTCCCTTGGCTCCCAAAGCTTGTCTTGATATCGGGGCAGCTTACGGGATCGCAAGTTTAGCGGCTTTAGCAACAGGTGCGGAAGTGATTGCCTGTGATCCAGACTGGCGGCATCTAGAAATTTGTCTTCAAAAAACACCTTCTCACCAAAAAAATCGTCTTAGATTGTTACAAGGCTCTTTACCCGATCAGATTAATCTGGAGCAGGAAAGTTTGGGAGCCATCCTCTGCTCAAGAGTCCTACACTTTTTAACCGGGGCAGAAATTGAGGAATCAGTCCGTAATATGTCCCGTTGGCTTTGTTCTGGGGGTCGAGTTTATTTGATTGCTGATACTCCCTATAATAGATTTTTAAAATCATTTTTACCTATCTATGAAGAAAGAAAGCATCGGGGCGATTTTTGGCCGGGACAAATTGATAACTTTCCCCAATTTATGCCCACAGAACTGGCTCCCAATTTGCCCAACTTTTTTCATACTCTAGATCCAGATATATTAGCGCGTGTCTGTACCCAGATGGGTCTTATAGTTGAGAGAAAAGGGTTCATTTCTCGTATCGATTACTTACCTGATGCTCAAGATGATGGTCGGGAGGGAGTTGGCATTATTGCCTATAAACCTTAAAACTGATATGAAAATCCAAAATATATTCTTTGATCTAGATGGTACACTCATTAATTCGTCGAGGGGAATTAAATATTCTCTAACAAAAGCGTTGTCATCTGTACTTCCAGGCTTTGCTCTAGATCAGATTTCTACAAGCTTAATTGGCCCCCCTGTAGCCGAAATGTTCAAACAGATGATCGGCAATTCTGATCCAGATCTGATTGATGATTTAACCCGGGAGTTTCGCAAAAGCTACGATAGTGAAGGTTGGGAAAAAACCGATATCTATGAAGGGGTTGTAGAAACTCTTTGCCAATTGGCGGACTTGAATATTACAATGTTTATTGTTACTAACAAGCCTAGCCACCCAACCTTTAAAATTTTAGATCATCTCCAGATGCTACATTTTTTTGCCGATGTTGTATCTCCAGATACGGGAACTCATTCCTATCCCTCTAAATCAGCAATTTGTCAACATATCTTGACAAAGTACCAAATCAATCAACAATCTGCTATTTTGGTGGGAGATTCTCGTGATGATGCTCAGGCAGCTAAATCCTGTGGACTTAGTTTCATTGCTGCTACCTATGGCTATGGAAAAGTACACGAATCTGAAACTTCCGAGCAGTTATGTAAAATTTATAGTTTTCCCGAATTGATAGGTCTAATCAAGCATTAGCTTTTCATGCAAGGGAATAATAAAGTCTAATTTTAAGGAGGATTATCCAATGTCTGTTAACCGCGATATTTTTGACGAACTCTTTGTTTTAGAACTTGCCAATAATCATTGGGGTAGTTTAGAGAGAGGATTAAAAATTATCACTGACTTCTCTAGAATTGTTAGGTTTAATAGTGTCAGAGCATCGCTCAAGCTTCAATTCAGAGATGTGGACAATTTCATTCATCGAGATTTTCGGGACAGGACTGATATTCGCTATATCAAGAAAACTCTCGATACAAAAATGACAGAAGATGATTACGCAACTCTAGTGAAAGCAGTACGTCAAAGTGGCTGTATTCCGATGGCAACTCCTTTTGATGAAAAGTCTGTTAATCTTTGTGTCGAACTGGGGATCCCCATTATTAAAATCGCTAGTTCAGATCTCAACGACTGGTTTTTAATTGAGAAAATCGCCGAAACTCGCAAACCGGTAATTGTGTCAACGGGAGGTTCTTCTCTCAAGGATATAGATGATTTAGTCATCTTCTTTGAAAATCGTAATGTTCCTTTGGCTATTAACCATTGTGTTTCTCTCTACCCTTCCGAAGATTCTGAGCTAGAGATGAATCAAATCGATTATTTAAAAAATCGCTACCCCAATCATGTCATTGGTTTTTCAACCCATGAATATACTGATTGGACATCCTCAATGCTGATAGCCTACGCTAAGGGTGCGAGAACTTTTGAAAGGCATATCGATATTGAGATGGATGGAGTCCCTGTCTCTCCTTATTGTTCCTTACCCGAACAAGTCGATATTTGGTTTAAAGCTTTTCAAAAAGCTAAAGAAATGTGTGGCGCGCCGGGTACTCAAAAAAGAATGCCCCCTGAAAGAGAAATTAAGTATCTTGATGCGCTAGTTCGAGGAGTTTACGCTAAAAGGGATTTGCCAGAAGGTTACATTCTCAACCATGACCGCATCAATGAAGATCTATACTTGGCGGTTCCTCTCCAGAAAGGACAGATTTCTTGCCGGGAGTTAATGTCAGGAGAAATATTAACTAGGGCCTGCAACAAGGATGAACCCATTATGATTGACTCCATTGATAGCCCTTATTCAACTAACGATAATCTCAGAAAGATTATCTATCAACGGGGTATTTAATTTTGAGGGAAAGGTGAACTAATTGCTAAGTTCGCCTTTGATCATCTCAATAAAATAACTGGGTTAGGCAGCTGCATTTTTTGGATAGCATTGTAAATAGCTTCTTGAGATAAAATTGAGGTTACAATAATCGGCTGTCTCATCTCTCTCAATTGAATTTGATGGGGTGATAGCACCGTAATCCCTGAAATAACACTACCTTGATTAATGGGATTTCCATCAACAAAAGCAACTATATTGGCTTTTGCCAGTGAAGTTTCGGCCAGTAGTTTCATGGCTAATTGTCCCGTTCCCCAAACAATAACATCGGCAGCATCCTCTAACACTGACTGTAATTTAATATCTATATCAGTCATAGTTTTTTTGGAGCTTTCAATATAAAGCAGTATTCTTTCTTTGAGCATTTTATCAGGATAAATTACCAATTCCGATGAATTAGACTCTTGCTTCTGCCAAAAGCTATAAATGGCTGGATAAGACATCCCCGGAGAGACATCAAAAACTTTTTCTCCGATTAACTTATTGGTCAATCCAAATTGAATTAATAAATTTGATAAATGGGGGTGATAAAAATGATTAATATGTTCAGTATTAAAATCTTGAAAAGGTGCAAAAACATGATCAACATATCCCGAAGCATTGGGAACTTCTACATATAGATATCCCCCGACTTTGATTAATTGTTCTATTAATTTTACAGAAAATTTCAGATCCTGTATATGCTCTAACACATGAGAAAGAATGACAAGATCAAAATCTCCTAAATCTTGAGGAGGCGTAAAAATAGAACCAGCATAAGCTTCTATTCCGTAAAGCTGTTTTGTATTCTCAACACAAGCAGGAGATGGATCTAAACCACATAAATTGTTATATCCTAGTTTTTTAAGATAGCCTAATAACCCACCATTGGCACAGCCAATATCTAAAATGCGAACGCTCTTATCCGGTAAAAATTCAGCAATACATTCAGCCGTTTTTTGAAGTCGTGCGGCATCATAGGGAGATTCCCCTCCTCCCGTAGCGGTTTTTTTGTCCTCGTATTTGGATAATTTGGCGTAAAAAATATCGTAATCTTTCTGACTTACTGTTGTATCAGCATAGACAAAACCACAGCGATCACAACACAGTATATCATATCCATTTGAGAGGGGATGACCTTCAGGTAAAACAAAATTTTGTGTGTGAATAATCTCCCCATTTTCTTCTTGACAAATTGGACAATTTCGCAGGGATTTTTTCTGATTCATGATGTAAATCCTAAAATCTTGATGAATTATAATAGTAAATCTGGTTATTAAAAACTGATTATTTATTCCCCCTTTTGCCTATTGCCTATTGCCTGTCCTTATGAGTAGCCTATGCTCAACGGATTTAGTATAACTAGCTGTTCGGATAATTGATTCCCCTAGGGAAATCAAGGGTTTAAGTTGTAACTCATCAAAAGCCCTCTGGACTGAAGGAACGTAACGTTCAGCAGCTTTACCCGGGATAGGTTCTTTTGCTATAACTACCTCAACTTTTGATGCAAATGTACTGGCAATAACTTCCGCCAGTTCAGCGATAGTCAAATCCCCATCTGAACCGACATTGTAAGGGTAGCATGATTTTCCCTTAAACAAAATTGTCCACAGCCAAATCGCCAAATCCGCCGCATAGAGGTAAGAACGATAAGGAGTTCCATCCCCCTGGATGAGAATCGGACCCCCCGTCATACCATCTCGAATGAAATTACCAATAGCAAAATGGACATCCAGGGGCAAATAGGGACCGACAAAAGCAAAGCAACGAGCAATTTTCGTTTCTAATCCCTGTTGTTTAGCATAAAGAGTACAGAGCATTTCTGCTGCCCGTTTTCCTTCTGCATAAGCATAACCCGGATTAGTTAAATCAGGAGAGCCTAAATAGTCTTCGGAAACATGGGTTATCTCAGGGGGTTGTTTGCCATAAACGGCACCGGAACTGGTTAATAAGAACTTTTTAGCCTGACAAAATTTAGCAAATTCTAAAGTATGCCTTGTTCCCTCAATAATCGTATCAAACATTAGTAAGGGATCTTCTTGATTAAGCTTGGCACTCGCTTCAGTGGCACCATGAATAATATAAGAAAACTCCCCTTCAGGAAACTGAAATGACCTAACATCACCGCTATGGAATTGAATAGCGGTATGATTGGCTAAATGAGGAGCTTTTTGCCTGAAACTATCAGGATTTCTGGTTAAAACCACTGCCGATGCTTTTAAGTCTAGCCGATCATTGACCCAGATAAAACTCTCCAGAAGCCAACAGCCAAAAAAGCCTGTACCTCCAGTAATAAATATCCGCTGTCCCCGCAATTCTTCCCAGAGGTCTTTAGTGTGGGCAAGAATATGATTTAAGTCATTTGTTAGGTTAGGTTGCATCTTCAGCCAATCCATTTCATAGAAAAAGACAAATCCACACAAAAATAAAAAGCAATAGAGTTCTACATTCGCTCTATCCAATGCGAGAAGAAAAGGCTAACTTAAAAAAGAGATAACAAACAAGTTGCTTATATTGTCTAATTGACGAGATTGACTAAAATTCTTGGTCGCAAAAAACATCCAAAAAAATAAAAATGTTCCAAAAAATGCGAACAATGCAAATTTACCTACGCTCCGACAAAACTCTCGGATAATCGCTGTTACATACTCTAACATCTCCTCCGTTAATCCTAGAAATAGCCCAATCCAGAAGATTCCTGCCATGATTTTATCAGCATTTGACAAGTATGCTACAAGGTTTCTGGTTCAACGCCTAATTCTCTTAATTTTTCAGCTAATTTTTGCCGTAACATTCGCTCCTGTTCGAGTTGATCTTCAGTTTGTGCGACTCGTTCACTCCCCCATAATAACAAATTTCCCGACTTATCCCACCAACGCAACCAATTAGTAGTAAATTCAGCTTTGCTTCCTTGCCAGATACCAATAAACAAATTAAGTTCTTTTATCCAGTAACGATTATTCTCGTCTGGCAACTGCTGCTCATACTTTCCTGCCACTAAACAATAAACATCTAATTCTCC
>NZ_JADEXI010000087.1:0-11954 GCF_015207185.1 Microcystis sp. LEGE 08355
GATATATCTGTAATAATTTAAAAGTCACTGATAATTGCTGATTATCGGTGTTCCTGCAAATGTGGGATGCACCCATCGATAAGTACCTAACTTACCCACTGATAACTGATAACTGATAACTGATAACTGATAACTGATAACTGATAATACCGTGTTCTCACTCCCCCAAACCAGTCAAAGACAAAAAGAAATCCTTGAGATAGTTCTCGGCAACGGTTGGGACTATATGCGCGGGGTTTTAACCCTAGGAAAAACAGAAAATCCCCAGATTCCTACCCCAGAAGTTCTCAAAAAAATCCTCGTGGAATTGGGTCCTTTTTATGTCAAATTGGGACAGTTACTTAGTACCCGTCCCGATCTGCTACCTGCTAATTATATCGAGGCTTTAACTGCCCTACAAGCGCAAGTTCCTCCCGTTGCTTGGACAGATATAGAAATAGTTATCACTGAACAGTTAGCCAAACCGATCGAACAGGTATTTAAGTATATTAATACCCAACCGATCGCCGCAGGATCGATCGGGCAAATTCATCGGGCAACTTTATTATCCGGGGAGGAAGTAGCGATTAAAGTCTTACGTCCGGGGATCGAAAAAATTGTCGCACAAGATAGTGCCTTAATTAAGGGAATTGCTGATTTAGTTGCCCTAACAGAATTTGGTCAAAGTTATGACGTTGTTAACTTAGCAGAGGAGTTTATTAAAGCAGTCAATGCGGAATTAGATTTCACCCAAGAAGGTCATTATACTGACCAATTACGCTATAATTTAACCCAGAGTCGTTGGTCAGAACCCAAACAGTTAGTTATTCCTAAAATTTATTGGCACTTAACTAATTCCAGGCTATTAGTGTTAGAATGGTTAGAGGGAAAACAAATTTTAGAGGCCGATGTTTCTAGACCAGGAACTGAGCAAGCAATTTCCCAAAGAAAAAGCGAAATAACTAGGATTTTGTTTCGGTCATTTTTTCAACAAATTTATATTGATGGCTTCTTTCATGCCGATCCTCACCCGGGTAATATTTTCTATCTTGATGATGGTAGAGTAGCTTTAATTGACTGTGGTATGGTGGGCAGATTAGACCCGCAAACTCAACAAATTTTAACAGAATTGTTATTAGCAATTGTTGACTTAGATGCGAAAAGATGCAGTCAACTAACTATTAAATTATCCGAGTCAGTCGTTCCGATTACTTTAGTACAATTAGAGGTGGATTATGAGCGGATGCTGCGAAAATATTATAACCTCAATTTAAATCAAATTAACTTTAGTGAGGTAGTTTATGAACTTTTGCAAGTTGCCCGTCGCAATAGAATTAAACTTCCGGGTAATTTAGGTTTATTCGCCAAAAGTCTCGCTAATCTAGAAGGAACTGCCCGAAAATTTAATCCTGATATTAATATCCTAGAAGAAGTCAAACCGCTATTAACTAATATTCTTGAACAACAGTTAATCGGTAGCACTCCCCTACAAACTGCCCTAAGAACAGTTTTAGACTTGAAATCTTTTTCTCTGAAATCTCCCCGTCAAATCGAAGTTTTACTAGATGGTTTAACCTCGGAAACTTTAAATGTTAATCTAAAAATTCGCGAATTAGATAATCTCCGTCGCAGTTTAGATAATTCCGCCAATCGACTAGCTTTTAGTGTGATTATTGGCTCCTTAATTATCGGGGCTGCTATTGTCACAGCCAGCACCCAATCTCGGCAATTAACTATTATTAGTACCGTATTATTTGCTACAGCTAGTTTTATCGGTTTATGGTTAGTTGTCGGTATCCTGCGATCAGGGAGATTGCGCTAGAAATGATCGCGATTAAATTAAGATTTGTTGTTGTAAAAATTTCGCCCACCGACTAGCCAATTCAACTTCAGTAAAGGGAATTTTTTCAGGAGATCGCTCCTTAAAGATAAATTCTAGAAAAGGAGAACCCTGCGGGGGAAGAGCATCTAAATCCACCACTTGATTATTAACTAACAGACGGATTTCTTTGACCTCCTCTAGGGAAAAAGTTTGTAAATTAATCAATCCCTTACGAGTTGGCTTTCCCCAAGTGATAATTTTATCTTTTTGACCTAAGACAGAATATATATCATACTTAGCTCGCTCGAAGTTTTCAGCCCATGATCGATAGATTTCCACTTTTTGGTATTCATTCCAACCACTCCAAGCCAACCAAATAAATAGAATTAATAAAGGTGTCCACAATAACCCGCGTTCCATAAACTATCGCCCCAAAATTCTGGTCAATTAATCCTATTTTATGCTAAGTGGGTGGGTGGAATTAAATATAAGATGAACGTAGGTTGGGCTTCGGCCGTGAGCTTTTGCCGAACGGTTGAAGCATGAAACCCAACGCCCGCATGGGTTACGCTACCGCTAACCCATCCTACAAATAATTGTGCCTCCCTACTTAATTGGCAGCAAGGGATTATACTAGGGTTTGCGGCAAAAAGTTTTTCCTGGGGGCAGGGTGTGGGGAAGGAAACCTCTTTCATCTGCGGTGGTGAAAATTTTTTCATCAGGACTGACTTGCTGATTCGGAAAAAAAAAGGGCAGACAAAAGCCTACCCTAGGATTAATGATTGGTCAATCAAACCTTAGACATCGTAGTAGAGGGAGAACTCGTAGGGGTGAGGACGTAAGCGCATCGGGTTAACTTCGTTATCGAGCTTGTAGGTGATCCAGTTGTGGATAAAGTCTTCGGTAAAGACACCAGAATCGGTCAAGAAAGCGTGATCTTTTTCGAGATTTTCCAGAGCTGCTTCTAGAGAACCGGGGGTAGAGGGGATTTTTGACAATTCTTCGGGACTGAGTTCGTAGATATCCACATCGAGAGGTTCGCCGGGGTCGATTTGATTTTTAATCCCATCGATACCGGCACAGAGCATAGCTGCAAAAGCGAGGTAGGGGTTAGAAGTCGCATCAGGACAACGGAATTCCAAACGTTTGGCTTTCGGGTTGCTTCCCGATAAAGGAATCCGAATCGAAGCGGAGCGATTACCTTGGGAGTAAGCCAGGTTTACAGGGGCCTCAAAACCGGGGACGAGACGCTTGTAAGAGTTGGTGGTGGGGTTAGTTAAAGCTAAGAGTGCGGGAGCGTGTCTAAGCAAACCACCGATGTAGTGCAGTGCCATTTGGCTAAGTCCGGCGTATTTATCCCCGGCGAACAGGGGTTGACCATCTTTCCAGATAGACTGGTGAACGTGCATCCCGGAACCGTTATCACCAAAGATGGGTTTAGGCATAAAGGTGACGGTTTTACCGTATTTCTTCGCCACGTTCTTAATGCAGTATTTGTAGGTCATCAAGTAGTCGGCGGCCCGTACTAGGGTAGAGAATTTAATCCCTAACTCGTTTTGACCACCAGTAGCGACTTCATGGTGATGTTTTTCGATGGGAACTCCGCAGTCGGCCATGGTTAAGAGCATTTCCGTGCGAATATCTTGAGAGGTGTCGGTGGGACTAACGGGGAAATAACCCTGTTTGTAGGCGGGTTTATAGGCAAGATTTCCCTCTTTTTCGTCTTTACCGCTATTCCAACGACCTTCGACACTATCCATGTAGTAATAGCCTGCGTTGGCGGTTTGGTCGAAACGAGCGCTATCAAAAAGGAAAAATTCCGCTTCTGGTCCAAAAAATACGGTATCACCTAAACCGGTACTGCTAAGATAATCGATCGCTTTCTGAGCAATAGAGCGAGGATCGCGGCTATACCATTCACCAGTTCTCGGTTCTTTAATGCTACAGATCATGCTTAGGGTCGGTTCCTTGTAGAAGGGATCGATCCAAGCAGTGGTAGGATCGGGAACCATGGCCATATCGGATTCGTTAATTGCTTTCCAACCGCGAATACTGGAACCATCGAAGGCAACACCATCACTGAAAGAGCTTTCATCGATTTGATCGTAGTAGAACGAGCAATGTTGCCAGATACCAGGCATATCAATAAATTTCAGGTCGATAATCTTAATATTGTTGTCCTGAATCATTTTCAAGACTTCTTGTGGCGTTTCGGGCATGGAAAACTCCTTTGACGTATGGATCGGTTCTTAAGCTTCTCAAAAAACCCATCCTAAACAGTCACTTTGACCAGTTTTGTATTTTTCGATACAAAATCTTTGATCCTAGCTTGAAAAAATCTGTAATTTCCTTGTTCAGGTCGGTAATTGCTCCGAATGGCGATTTGCCCATCAGCTTCTACTGCCCCTTGCCCTACTGGTCTGTCAAAGCAATAATGACGGATAATAGGAGAGTTAAATTTAGACTAACTCTTCCAGTTATGCCAGCTAAAAAATATATTGTCTCCCTAACGGAGAATGAACGTACCTATTTGCAAGAATTGACCCAAAAAGGGAAAGCGGCTGCCCGAAAAATTAATCATGCTCGTATCTTGCTCAAAGCAGATATTAGTCAAGAGAATGGGGGGTGGAATGATCATCAGATCAGTGAAGCCTTGGATGTCAGTAGAAGGACAATAGAAAGAGTCAGACAAAGATTTGTTGAAGAAGGATTAGAACAAGCCATAAATCCTCGCCCCCAAAACTCGTCAAAACTGAAAAAGATAGATGGAGAAACAGAAGCCCATTTAATAGCTCTGGCTTGCTCAGAAACACCCACAGGTTATCATCGTTGGACGTTACGATTATTAGCAGAACAAATGGTCGTGTTAGAGTATGTAGAAAGCATTTCTCATGAAAGCATTAGACAAGTGTTAAAAAAAACGAAATTAAACCTTGGTTACAAGAATGTTGGGTAATTCCCCCTAATGAAGATGCTGAGTTTGTGTGTCAGAGGTCAGAAGTTTTAGGGCTATATATCCTGCCCTACGACCCAGCCTATCCCTTGGTTTGTTTTGATGAAAGCTGCAAACAACTCATTTCAGAAACTCGACCACCTTTACCTCCTGAACCCGGACAACCTGAACGCTTTGATTATCAATACGAACGAGAAGGAGTTAGTAATATGTTTAGGTTTTTTGAACCTTTAAAAGCTTGGAAGCACGTTGAGGTCACTGACCAACAGACGAGTATTGATTATGCCCAACAAATGAAATACTTGGTAGATGAACG
Organism: Microcystis sp. LEGE 08355; assembly: GCF_015207185.1. Taxonomy (NCBI): domain Bacteria; kingdom Bacillati; phylum Cyanobacteriota; class Cyanophyceae; order Chroococcales; family Microcystaceae; genus Microcystis; species Microcystis sp. LEGE 08355. The sequence continues at coordinate 5,071 of NZ_JADEXI010000087.1, forward strand.
TTATCCAGATGCTGAAAAAATCCGAGTCGTTCAAGACAACTTAAATACCCATGTTAAAGCTTCATTATACAAAACATTTCCTCCCCCTGAAGCTCGTCGTATCTTAGATAAATTAGAGTTCTATTACACTCCTAAACATGGAAGTTGGTTAAATAGGGCGGAAATTGAGTTGAGTGTTTTAAATAGACAGTGTCTTAACCGACGTATTTCTGACAAGGAAACTTTAATCCAAGAAGTGGAGGCTTGGGAACAACAAAGAAATCAATCTTCTTCTCCTGTTGATTGGCAATTCACTACCGAAGATGCTCGTATCAAATTAACTAAATTATATCCGTCAATTTTAACTTGACAGACTACTAGACCCAAAAAGCTGATAAAACCTGCTAAATTATAAGGTTTAGCAGAGTATTACCCCCCCTATGGACAAAAGATACAAACCAGGCGAGTTTTCGCAAAAAATCAACCGTAGTCTCGGAACACTAAGAATCTGGGATAAAAACGGCAAACTACCAGCAAAAAGACTTGCTTCAGGTCATCGTTACTACACGGAAGAAGACTTAAATAAAGCGTTAAACCTAGAGAAACCTGAAATCAAGAAAAAAATAGTGATTTATACCAGAGTTTCATCCCCTAAGCAGAAACAAGAGCTAATCCGCCAACGAGAAGCGATGGAGCAATTCTGCTTAGCTAGAGGTTATGTAATTGATGAAGTGATTGAAGAAGTGGGAGGAGGGTTAAATTATACTCGTCCGCAATTTTTAAGACTTATGCAAATGATTGAAAATCGAGAAGTTAAGATTTTAGTAATTGCTTTTAAGGATAGGTTATGTCGCTTTGGCTTTGAATATTTTGAGCAGTTTTTAAAGAGTCATGAAGGACAGTTAATCGTAGCCAACGCTCAAACCCTATCTCCGCGGCAAGAGTTGATTGAGGATTTACTAGCAGTTGTTCATTCTTTCTCTTGCCGTCTCTACGGATTAAGAAAATATAAAAAAGAGATCAATCGCCTGATTTCTGAGCCTGAGCCATCAGAAATGTGCTAGAATAAGTCAAAGGAAAACCCAAGCTCAAGATTATGACTCGTAAAAAGTCCCTAAAAGCGAAATTAACTCGGCGCACTCGGTCTAAAGTCAAGACCGATAAAACCGTCTATCAAATGTTCAGAGGGATGGAAGCTAAAATCGAAGAGCATCCTTTTTTAGAAGATTGGGGAAATACTTATCAGAGTCTATTGCGTACTGCCTTAAATGACCGACAAAAAGTCTTAACAGAAACAGAAATTGAAAAAACTTACCAGAAGCGATTTAATATTCAATGGGCATGGGCAGATAGTTTAGCCACGAATGCGAGTCAAGTCTATGAGCAATTAGTCACCGCCAAAGAGAATCAAATTGAACAAATTGAAACAGATATAAAAAGCGGCTTAGAAAAAGTCGAAGAAACCTTAACAGATTTAGAAAATGCTTACGAGTTTCCTACCCGCAAAAATACTCGTAATTTTGAGAAAAAGCTTTTAGGCGTTAGAGCTAAATTGGCGAGAATCGAAAGAAAAAAACGACAATTAGAGAAATTAAAAAATAACTCAAGGCTACATATTTGTTGGTGGTCAAAGAAGCTATTTAACGCTCAACATCATTGGGAAGAAAATGGGTATAGTTCTCATGAGGAATGGTACTCTGATTGGCAAAAAAAGAGAGGAGGAAACTTTTACAGTGTCGGTAAAGGCTCGGTAGATGGTAATAATCCTGTTACCAAAATTCATCACATTGAAGGGGATTTATTTACAGTTACCATTACTGTTCCTTGTTGTTATTAAGAATTTTATGGCAAAAGTTTAACCTTAAAATTTGCAGTAGCGGGACAAAGAAAACATGATTTGCTCTATGCTTTAGAAGCGAATAAACCCGTTACGGTACAAATATTTAGACGGGAACACAAAGAGGACAAGTGGTATATTCATCTTTCTACTTATATTCAAGCTGTTCCTTATGTTTCTTCTGGGAAAAATGGCTGTTTATGCATTGACTTAAACGCTGAATCTATTGATGTTGTTTATATTAAAAGAGATGGAAATTTATAATCCAATCAAGGAAAGTTTACTTTATTCTCTTTTCCCATACCAATAGGAACTACTGGACAAGTAGCGGCTAAATTAAGAGATATTGTGGCGGAAATTGTCAGCATTGCCCAAAGTTATCAATGTCCGATTGCTTGTGAGAATTTAGATTTTAGTAAAAAGAAAGCCTCGATGCGCCATTGCTCAAAAGGCTACAATCGGATGCTGAGTGGGTTTATTTATGACAAATTCCGCGCCTTTTTGGTAGCCAGAGCCGAAAAGTACGGCATTGAAGTGGCTTTTAAAAATCCTTTTGCCACTAGCACCATCGGCATGATTAAATATATGCCCAAATATGGTCTAAATTCGGCTTCTGCCGCAGCTATGGTCATAGCCCGAACAGCATTAGGGTTTAATGAACGAATACCCCGTTCTTATTGGTCAGTTTTGGGGGTAGTCTCACTAGAGGATGGGGCTACCTCTAATTGGGGTCTATGGGGTAAAATCTGTAAGCTTTTAAGCGGACAGAAAATTTCTAGACACCAAATGTTTACACAAGCAAACGTCCTTGAGGTATTGAGTGATGCAGTTTCCCGAAGCGGAAAGACTAAAAATAAGTCTCGAAGGGGAAGGAAGGTCAAATCCACTTCTTTATCAGTAGCTTCTGTAGATAGTTCATCAACTAGGGAGTCACCGATGCCCCAATCCTGTTAATCTTATAAGATTTTATAAGATTTTAATAGGTTTTTAGAAGGTGAAATATAATGTCTGCTTAACCCGGAACGATCAAAGCGTTAGATTAGAAAGAGTCCTTTTTTTAGAGATATTTAAACCTGATGGTCTGGCCTTTTAAACCGAAAACCCACAAACAAATCGCTCGAATAGAAATTACAGGTGCAATTGCCTCCGATACCCGCAAAAGAGTCTTAAAAGCCCTAGAAATCGTCAAAGAAAGGCAATATCCCGCCCTACTTCTCCGCATTGACTCCCCCGGGGGAACCGTGGGGGATTCCCAAGAAATTTATGAAGCATTGAAGCGGTTACAAAAAACCACGAAAATAATCGCTAGTTTTGGCAATATTTCCGCCTCTGGCGGCGTTTATATCGGTATGGGGGCCAATTATATTATGGCTAACCCCGGCACGATTACTGGCTCGATCGGTGTTATCCTCAGAGGGAACAATCTGGAAAGATTGTTGGATAAGGTGGGAGTTTCGTTTAAAGTGATTAAATCGGGCCCCTATAAAGATATTCTCTCCTTCGATCGAGAATTAACTGATGAGGAAGAAAGAATTCTCCAGGATATGATCGATACCAGTTATCAGCAATTTCTGCAAACCGTCGCCGGAGCGAGAAATTTAGATGTCAATCAAGTGAAAAGTTTTGCCGATGGGCGCATTTTTACCGGCCAACAGGCGTTAGAATTGGGAGTGGTCGATCGCTTGGGAACCGAGGAAGATGCCCGACTTTGGGCGCTAGAATTGGCAGGATTACCCCCAGATAAAACTAAATGTCAGACTATCGAAGAACCGAAACCCCTCCTCAGTCGTCTGACGGGCAATCGTTCCCCAATACCCCCAGGATTACAAAAAACCCTACAGCGTCTAGAATTTGAATTGGAAGTTAACGGACAACTATTGTGGTTATACCGACCCTGATGGCCAGATTAAAGTCGAGAAAAAGGGCGCGTTAACCCCTAAAATTGACTCATCAGGATTAGCGGAGGATGACAATCGTGCAGTGGAAGGTTCGAGCCATTCGGGGAGCGACGACGGTAACGGCTAATACTATTGAAGCTATACGAGAAGCAGTAACAGAACTCCTCGAAGCGATCGAAATCCACAATAGTCTCGATCCCGATGATATTGTTAGTGTTATCTTTACGGCAACTCAGGATTTAGATGCGATTTTCCCCGCCGCTATCGCTCGCGAACGTCCCCATTGGCAAAATGTCCCCCTCCTCGATGTGCAACAGATGCACGTCGTTGGTAGTCTGGACAAGTGTATTCGCGTAATTCTCCACGTTAATACTGCCAAACTGCAAGGGGAAATGCAGCACGTCTATCTGCAAGGGGCGAAAAATCTTCGCCCCGATTGGCAGATTTCTCCAGTAACTATTAATCGCTAAAATCTTCGATAACTGACTAAATCCTCATTTCCGACAGCCAACTCAAAATTAATTGATTAACTTTTTCGGGATGTTCATCGTGGGGACAGTGACCAGCTTTGGCAATCGGATAAAATTGGGTATTATTTCCCATTTTAGCTCTTTCTTGGTAAATTACCGAACCAGCGATCGGTGTCCAAGGGTCATCCTCTCCCCAGAGTACCAATAAAGGGCGATCGATTTGCGGCAATAATTCCAGGGGAGAAGGTCCGGGGGGTGCTGTCAACACCGATGCAAACACTCCCCACGCACCCGCATCACAGGAGGGCTGATAGAGAATTTCGACTAATTCCTCGGTAATCGCGGTATGATCCCGATAAACCTGTTTTAAGGTGTTACGGATGCGATTTTTCTGTCTTACCTGTTCAAAAATAAACTTTCCTGTCACGGGGGAACTAACTAAACCGGTAAAGGCAGCCATGATTAAACGCAAAGGGAAATTTAATTCTTCGGGACGATGGTTTAATCCGCCGGCACAGTTAATAATTACGCCTCCGGCAGTGATTTCGGGAGATTCTGCCATCAGCATTAAGGTAATCAGTCCCCCGATGGAATTACCGATAAATACCGTCGGTTTGGCGATTTTTTCCCGCCAAAAGTCTTGTATTTGCCGCAGCCAAAGGTTGAGACTATAATCTAAAGCGGGCTTATCCGCACCCCCAAATCCCAAAAGATCTAGCGCATAGACTTGATAGCCATTTTCCGCTAAAACGGGGATATTTTTGCGCCAATGACCGATAGATGCCCCAAAACCGTGAATTAATACTAGGGGTTGTCCTTCTCCCCCCACAGTGTAGGGGATGGTGTGACCTTGCCATGTCCAAGACAATTGTTCTAAGCTAGTCCCAGTGAGCGGAGATTGTCGTGCCATTGTATGAAGTTTTATTAAGTGATAGGTAAATTATAGAGTAAAAATCAGCCGAGAATTTATGCCACAACGTCAGACTTTTACCAATAACTCGATGGCAATTTCCTATTTACAATGGAGCGATCGAGGTATGCCTCTATTATTATTGCACGGCATGGCGGATCATGCTTTGGTTTGGTCAAGTTTGGGCGATTATTTAAGCTCAAATTATCAAGTTATTGCCCCAGATTTGCGGGGACATGGGGAAAGCGGTAAACCTGCAACCGGTTATCACTTTCAGGATTATATTGGCGATTTAAGGGCTTTAATTAATCATTTAGGTTGGACGCAAGCACATATTTTAGGTCATTCTTGGAGTGCTAAAATAGCGGCAATTTGGGCAACTCAACAGCCGGAAGTATTCAAGAGTTTAATTTTAGTCGATCCCTTTTTTATCGATAAAATGCCTAGTTGGATTAGGATAACTTTTCCAATTCTCTATCAAGTTTTGCCCTTTTTAAAGATTACTCGCTCCTTTGATAGTTATCAGAGCATAGAAGCGATCGCTCGTCAATTAAAACAATATAAAGGTTGGTCAAATCTACAGCAAGAGGTGTTTAAAAATGCCATCGAACAAAAAGCTGATGGCAGTTGGAGCAGTAAATTCACTTTATCGGCACGGGGGGAAATTTTTGAGGATGTCATGGGGTTTGCCGGATTAACTAAAACTTTAGATATTCCCAGTTTATTAATCCTTCCCCAACAGGGATTAAATCGCACTGCTTGGCAAATTCAATCCTACAAAAAGTATTTAACTTCTCTAGAAATTAAAAAGATACCGGGTAATCATTGGGCATTTTTAGGGGAACCTGAAACTTTTAATCAAGCGGTGGCCGAGTTTTTATCCGTTCGGGAAATTGTATGATTAGCGGAGAGAACGAAGCTGCAATTGGTAATAATCCCCGTCTAAACCTTGATTCTGCTTGTTATTAAGGGAATTAAGCTGTTTTTGCAGTGCCAAAATCCGATCGCCGGTAGCAGGATGGGTGCTGAGAATTGTCGGGGTAGAACCGCCTTGTTGTGCTAATTTTCCCATCAAGGAGATCATGGCTTTGGCTGCATAACCGGCCTCAGCTAGATTGTTTAAACCCAGTCGGTCCGCTTCTAATTCATCCTTGCGACTATTGGGCAGATTATAGGCGAGATTGACTCCCAATTGTACCCAAGTTTTTGTGTCTAATCCCGCCGCGCTGAGAAGTCCTTGGGCGAGGGCAGTATTGCGTAATTGGGTGATAGAATGACGACCGACGATATGGCCGATTTCATGGGCAATCACGCTGGCTAATTCCGCCTCATTATCAGCAGTTTTAATCAATCCCGTGTGTAAATAGACAAATCCGCCCATAGTAGCGAAGGCGTTAATGCTATTGTCGCGCACCACTTGAAAAGTGTAGGGAAGGTCAGGGCGATCGCTAGTTGCCGCTAATCGCTGTCCGATTTCTTGGACATATTGGTTAATTCTGGCATCTTTGGAGAGTTTTACCTTACCTGATTCTAATAAACCCTGATTAATCTGCCTACCGAGGGCGACTTCCTGCTGAGGAGAAATAGTCGAAAGTTGAATAACTTGCACACCGCGAAAAAGTAAATCCATCCACGAGCGCCCGAAACTGGGTTGGGGATTGATCATCCCGATACTCAGGGTGAGCAGCAGGGAAATTATGGTTAATAGCCAAAAACGGCAGAAAATAGGGCGCATAGACGATTCGATCCCATAAAAACCTCATTCCCATTCTAGACAGTCAATATCACCC
>NZ_JADEXI010000088.1:0-11923 GCF_015207185.1 Microcystis sp. LEGE 08355
TCGGTGCTAGACTGATATTTGAGTAAGCCAGACAGGAGCCAGAAAAAGATATTTATCAGAAAAGTCATGAGCAAGCTAGAGGTTTAAAGACTGAGCGGGTTCCAATTATTTTTATTAATAAATATTTTACACAATTCATACCAGGTAAGCAAGAGGGCTACGCCACTACTACCGAATCATTACCAAATTGCTAAATAGACTCAATAGAGTCATAATAATCATAATCAACTGGATTTATGGCATCAAAACAATGATTAGAGTTGCCGATTATATTGCCCAGACCCTTGTCAATCACGGCCTTCATCATATTTTCTTAGTGACAGGTGGCGGTGCCATGCACCTCAACGATGCCATCGGGCGCTGCCAAGGCTTGAGTTATATTTGTTGTCACCATGAACAAGCCTGTGCCATGGCAGCAGAAGCTTATGCTAGGGTTACTGGCAAGATCGGGTGTATTAATGTCACCACTGGACCGGGGGGTATTAATGCCTTAAATGGAGTTTTTGGGGCTTGGACAGATTCTATTCCTATGCTAATAGTATCGGGACAGGTAAAGCGAGAAACCTGCCTAGCAACCTACAACCTTCCTCGGTTGAGACAACTGGGGGATCAGGAAGCAGATATTGTTAGCATGGTTAAAGGAATTACGAAGTATGCCGTTCTGATTGATGATCCCCAATCGATTCGATTCCATTTAGAAAAAGCTCTACATTTAGCTGTTTCGGGTCGTCCGGGTCCTTGCTGGATTGATGTTCCCATTGACGTACAGGGGAGTAAAATCGATGAAAGTCAATTACAAGGTTACGACCCCTCAGAGGATGGAGAACTATGGGATTTACGGTTAATTCAACAACAATGCCGTGAGGTAATTAATCGGTTGAAAAACTCTCCCAGACCTGTGATTATGGCAGGCAGCGGTGTGCGAATTGGCGGCGCTGTTGAAATTTTTGAGAAAGTTATCCAAAGGTTGGGAATCCCAGTTACTACGGCTTGGACTCATGATATAATCGCCTCTGATAACCCTTTGTATTGCGGTCGTCCGGGTACAATTGGAGATCGCCCTGGCAATTTTACCGTTCAAAATGCAGAAACTGTACTGATTCTTGGGAGCCGTCTAAATATTCGTCAAGTCAGTTACAATTGGCAGTCTTTTGCTCGCTGTGCCTTTAAGATTCAAGTGGATGCTGATCAAGCAGAATTAGACAAACCGACAATTAAACCTGACCTGCCAATTCATTGTGATGTAAAAGTTTTTCTGGAAGAATTAAACCGCCAATTGGATGAAGATAATTTCGACCCCGAAAGTCATTCTGATTGGTTGGCCTGGTGCCAAGAAAGGGTTCAACGTTATCCGATCTTTTTACCCCAAAAACATCAGTCCCAAGAAAATGCCATTAATCCCTATCATTTGATGAACACCTTATTTAAGTGTTTAGATAAGGATGATGTGATTGTCTGTGGTGATGGGATGGCCTGTGTTGTTACTTTTCAGTCAGCAATTATCCAAAAAGGACAAAAATTGTTTTCTAACTCCGGCAGTGCCTCAATGGGGTACGATTTGCCAGCTGCCGTGGGGGCAGCCATCGCTCAACAAGGCAAACGGGTTATCTGTTTTGCTGGAGATGGTAGTCTTCAGATGAATATCCAAGAACTCCAAACCGTCGTCCACCATCAACTTCCCATCAAAATCTTTGTTCTTAATAATGGTGGTTATCTATCGATTAGAGCAACCCAGATTAACTTTTTTGGCAAGTTAGTTGGAGAAAGCTCTCAGAGTGGCGTGTCCTTTCCTGATATTGTTAAAGTTGCTGAAGCTTATGGCATTCCTGCGACAAGAATTAATTCTCCTGATTTTCAGTCTCAACTGATGGAGGTACTTGAGCAACCCGGTCCAGTGGTGTGTGAAATCATGTTAGATACTCAACAATTATTTGAGCCTAAATTGAGTTCAAGACAACTACCTGATGGCAGAATGGTTTCATCCCCCCTAGAGGATATGGCTCCTTTCTTAGATAGGGAAGAACTCTTGAGCAATTTATTAATTCCACCGGTGGAGAATTAATGATTAGAAAATACTTCCCTCACCGGACAGAATCTTATTATTTTATTGATGGATGGTTCACTTGTAAGTAATGTATATTCTCAAAAAGGCTAAATTGGTTAACCTGATTAAAAAACATAAATTTGCCCGTTTTTTGCTGGTTGGTGCAATAAATACCCTGTTTGGTTATTTTTTATATGGTAGTCTTATACTGATAGGAATGGATTATAAGTACGCTGTCCTGCTGGCCACTATTCTGGGGGTTTTATTTAACTTTCAAACCACGGGAAGACTGGTTTTTGGCAGCAAAAACAACAAATTGATGTTTCGTTTTGTCTTAGTTTATGTGGTGACTTTTCTCTTGAACGTTGAGGCCCTGAGAATTGTTGATGCTATTGATATTGACATCGAGCAAAAAACTAAAATGTTAATCGCTGGTGCTATCTTGGTTCTTCCCATGGCTGTCATCTCTTTTGTTTTAATGAAATTATTTGTTTTTAGGGAAGGATCACAATGAAAAAAATTACTGTAATGACTCCTTGTTATAATGAAGAAGGAAATATTGAAGACCTTTACCTGCGAGTTAAAGAAGTCTTTAATCAGTTACCTAACTATGAGTATGAACATCTTTTTATCGATAACGCTTCCCAAGATAAAACTGTAGATGAATTAAAAATAATTGCTCAAAAAGACCCCAGGGTAAAGGTCATCGTTAATGCTAGAAATTTCGGTCCGGTTCGTTCTGGTTACTATGGTATTCTTCAGTGTTACGGGGATGCGGTTATTCCTATTGTAGCAGATCTGCAAGACCCTCCCGAATTAATCCTAGAATTTGTCAAGAAGTGGGCAGAAGGCTATAAAGTTGTTAAAGCGGTTAAAGCTCCGATGAAAGAAGGAGCTTTTTTCTATTTTGCTAGACAAATTTTTTATTCTTTAATGGATCATCTTTCAGATATAAAAGTTACTAGAAATTTTACAGGTTTCGGGTTATATGATCGCAAAGTCATCAATGTTCTACGAGAGATTAACGATCCCTATCCCTATTTTAGGGGACTCATTGAAGAGTTGGGTTTTGAAAGTTTCTCTTTTGAATATCAACAGCAACGGCGAAAACGGGGTATAAGTAGTTACAACTTCTATCGATACTATAGCGATGCGATGCTGGGTATTACCAGTCACTCCCAAGTTCCCCTCAGACTGGCCACCATGTTAGGCTTTGCTTTGTCCCTCTTGAGTTTGCTAGTGGCGTTAGGTTATTTAATCGCCAAATTGTTGTTCTGGGATTATTTTCCTTTAGGAACCGCACCAATCATGGTCGGACTATTTTTGCTCGCTTCTGTGCAACTATTTTTTATCGGCATTATTGGGGAATATATCGGATTAATGCACATGAGAATTTTAAAAAGGCCTTTAGTTGTCGAACGTGAAAGAATCAACTTTGAGTGAGTGAATATATTTGTTATACTAACTTAATCTTGGAGGAAAATATAGTATGGTAATGGTTGGAATATAAGGTTTTCTTAAAAGAAAAAATACTTGTATATTGACCCCTAGAGAGTGAGAAAATGGCAAACAACAAAATTGATTTACGGTGGTGGCTAAGAATACATTGGCTTAATGCACATGAGAATTTTAAAAAGACTTTTAGTGGTCGAACCTGAAAGAATCAACTTTTATTTTTCTCCTTGGCAGTCCATAGTAATTTAGAAAATAGAGTATTGTTTTCCAGGGATTAGAAATCTGGCAGAAACCAGCTATCTTAATCGTGAGGTACGAAGTTTTAGTTTTGGGGAGTCGGTGGTCAATCCCAAATTAGTTTATACTTCATCTTTATGAGAAAGGCTGTATCTATAATCACGGTTTTATCCCTAGAAAAGTCCCTGTTTACTTAATAAAGAAAATTTGACAAATTTATATAATAATGCTTGGTAGTGAAGCTTCTCAATAATTGATTCCCCATGACTTGGTTATATAAAACCCCCGGTATTCCCGATGAATTGTTTGAACGTTTGCCCGGGATTCCCTTGAGTAAACGCGAGGTGAGATTATTGATGATTTCTGCTTTGAGGTTAGGTGATGGGGAGGTTTTCTGGGATATCGGGGCAGGAACCGGCACTATTCCCGTTGAAATTGGCTTATTATGCCCTAATAGTCCGATTATTGCCATTGAAAGGGATGAAGAAGTGGCCAGTTTAATCCGCCGTAATTGCGATCGCTTTGGGGTAAAAAATGTTACGGTTTTTGAAGGCAGCGCTCCCGATTGTCTGCCCAATATATCCCTAGCACCCGATCGCGTCTGTATCGAGGGCGGCAAACCGATTAAATCGGTCCTGCAAGAAGTGTGGCAATACCTGAAACCCAACGGCCGCATCGTGGCCACGGCCAATAATTTAGAAACCCTCTATCAATTTTCCGAAGGCTTTTCTAATTTACAGGCGCGTAATATCGAGATTGTCCAAGCGGCAGTAAATCGCCTAGAAACTAGGGGTATTCACCAAGTTTTTGCCGCCGTTGATCCCATGTTCATCCTGAGTGGCGATAAACTTTAATTGGGGATAACCTTCCATAAAGTTTTCTTAATCTATATAATTAGAACAATGCCGCCTAACTTCTCTGGATTAACCATGCCTTGGCCACGCATTGTCAGCGCTATTTTTGCTATTGCCTTCGCACTGGGAATTATTATCGTTGGGGGTTGGTATTTCACCCTCGGCATCGGTGTTATCGTCTTTTTGGGACAATTAGAGTATTTTCGCCTAGTTCGCGCTAAAGGCATTGAACCGGCCGCTAAAACCACCCTCGTAGTTTCACAATTATTACTCCTGACGGCAACAATGGCGGCCCCCCTCACCGATGCCATGTTTCCCCTGGCTGGGGCGTTAATTTGTTTTTATCTGCTCTTTCAGCCTAAAATGGCGACAATTGCCGATATTTCCACCTCAATTCTCGGTCTGTTTTACGGTGGTTACTTACCTAGTTATTGGATTCGTTTACGGGTCGGTTTTTCTCCTGAAAGTAGTCCCGTCGCTATGGCCAGTAACTTACCCCTGATGGGATATTGGCCAGAATCGTGGATGGAACCGAAATTATTCCCGGCCGCTTTGACGGTGACTTTTCTAGCTTTCGGTTGCATTTGGGCCGCCGACATCGGAGCTTATATCATGGGAAAATGGTTAGGGAAAACCATTTTATCGCTGATTAGTCCCAAAAAAACGGTGGAAGGTTCCTTTTTTGGCATTTTAGGCAGTATAGCGGTGGCCGAGTTGGGTGCTTGGTATTTAGATTGGCCCTATTGGCAGCTGACGGGCCTAATTTTGGGCTTATTAATTGGTATTGTCAGTTTATTGGGCGATTTGACCGAATCGATGATGAAACGCGATGCTGGGGTCAAGGATTCCGGCCAGTTAATCCCCGGTCACGGTGGTATACTCGATCGCACTGATAGTTATGTCTTCACCGCTCCCCTAGTATATTATTTCGTCACTTTACTGCTGCCCTTGTTGCGCTAAGCTGTTGACCATCTATTCATCTTGATTCAGCAACACCTTGTATCTTCTCCGGTCGCTGCGCCCTTGGCAGTTCTCCAGTGCTAAATTAAAGATTAAACCCAAATTTGCGATTATGTCAGCAGTCGTCCATCCCCGGGGTAAAGTTTATCTTCTCGGTGCGGGAATCGGTCAGAGCAGTTTTCTCACCCTGCAAGCGCGAGCAATTTTAGCCACGGCCGAGGTTTTGCTGTACGATGCCCTAGTGGATAGTCAAATCTTCTCCCTCGTGCCGAAAACCTGTGTTTTAGTCGATGTAGGCAAACGGGGGGGGCAACCCGGGGCCGAGCAAAATCAGATTAATCGGATACTGGTTAATTATTGTCAAGAGGGAAAACGAGTTATTCGGCTTAAAAGTGGTGATCCAGGGGTTTTTGGGCGAGTATATCCTGAAATGTTAGCCTTAAAGCAGGCTGGCTGTGATTTTGAATTGATAACCGGTATTTCCTCCGCTTTGGCCGCTCCTTTATTGGCTGGAATTCCCCTGACCGAAAAGGATATTAGTCGCTGTTTTGCGGTCTTGAGCGCTCACGATCCTGAGTCTCTCGATTGGTCAGCTTTAGCTAAAATTGATACACTTGTACTACTAATGGCTGGTCAGTCTTTAGGGCAAATTATCGAGAAATTATGCGAAAATGGGCGGAATATTGACGACTCGATCGCTATTATCCGCCAAGCGGGACGCAAGGATCAACAAATTTGGCGCGGCACTTTAGAAAATATTCTCGCTCAAACCGCCGGGGTGTCCCTCTCACCCTCTATTATGGTCATTGGTCAAGTTGTGGCTCTGGCGATTATGTCCTCTCCCCCACCCCTAGGCGGTAAAACTATTGTTATTACCCGTGCCGCCGAGCAAACGAGTCAATTTAGCGAAATTTTGCAAAATCAAGGCGCAGAAGTCCTAGAAATGCCCGCTTTAGAGATTCGTCCCCCCGACCGTTGGCAAGGTTTAGACGATGCCATCGCTCAGTTAAAAGAGTTTGATTGGCTGATTTTAACTTCTGCCAATGCTGTTAATTTTTTCTTTGATCGCTTGACATTTTGGGGAAAAGATGCTAGGGCTTTAGCGAACGTAAAAATCGCCGTGGTGGGCAAAAAAACCAGCCAAGTTTTGCACTCACGGGGATTAAAGGCGGATTTCATCCCAGGGGATTTTGTCGCTGATGCTTTGGTAAACGAGTTTCCCGACCCGATTAGGGGGCAAAAATTCCTCTTTCCTCGCGTGGAAACGGGAGGCAGAGAGATATTAGTTAAGGAATTAACGGCCAAAGCCGGTCAGGTGACGGAAGTGGCCGCCTACGATTCCAGATGTCCAGCGCGCATGGATAGGGGCATCTGGGAAGCCTTTCGAGAGGGGAAAGTCGATATAGTAACCTTTGCCAGTTCCAAAACCGTCCAGAATTTTTATCGGTTATTGGAACAAGAAACGGCAGAATTATCGGTTAATTCCCTCTTAGAAAAAGTTTGTCTGGCTTCTATCGGTCCGCAAACTTCAAAAACCTGTCAAGAGTTATTTGGTCGTGTTGATATCGAGGCGCGAGAATATACCCTAGAAGGATTGACTAGCGCTTTAATCGAGTGGAGTAAGACCTGAGAGCCTCGCCACCGTAAAACAGACGGCGATTCCCAAACCTGACAATAAACAAAGCCATAAAAATCTAGAAATCTCCCCATGAGTAACCCTATTATCATTGAAACTGACTTAAAAGATATTCTCGCTAAACTTGACAATCGGTTAGAGCGAATCGAAACAAAACTAGAAGTATTGCCGAAAATAGAGGCCGAAGTTTCCCAACTCAAAGAAGATGTCAGAAACCTGAAGGGAATCGAAACAAAACTAGAAGTATTGCCGAAAATAGAGACCGAAGTTTCCCAACTCAAAGAAGATGTCAAAGACTTGAAAGAAAGGGCAACGGCTCAAATATGGGCTTTGATAGTCACTGTTATCGGTGCAACTGTTGCAGCAATTATCAAATTCGGTTTTCTGACTAAAACTTAAATCATCATCAAAAACTAAGTTGGAACTAGACAAGTTCCAACCAGTAACAAAAAATTGACCTTGAATATTAACGACGGATTGGTGCCATCGCACCGTCGGCAGCAGCGCGAAAAGGTTCCACTGCCTCGCTATAATCGATCGGTAAAATAGCCACTACGTTATCGTGAGGACGGGGAATAATTACCCAGGTTTCTAAAGCTGCCCCCTCGGTTTTATTGACGGCTTCAATGCCGGCAGCCATAGCGGTTTTTACCTCCTGTACATCCCCGCGAATATTGAGGGTAAAACGGGCGCTTCCTGCCCTTAAATAACCAACAATCGTGATCCGTCCTGCTTTTACCATCGCATCGGCGGCCGCTAGAATACCGGGGAAACCTTTGGTCTCGATCGATCCCACCGCGGGTTGGGCTGTCATAAATTAACTCCTAATAACAACAATCAGATAAGTTCAATTGATAGAATCCAATCTATTTTCCAGTCTTTAACTATAGTCTAGTTTGGGGCCAATCCCTAGGGAAATTAACTGCGAAAACGGTCCGACTTAGGCGTATGCTGCACTGGTAAAACCGCCAGGACATTTTCTGGAGGATTCGGTACGATGTAATGACTGACCACATTGCCACCAAAAGCGGTCATCGCTGCCGCTAATCCTGCCTCTACTGCCGGTTTAACCTCGGAAATCGGGCCGCGAATCGCCACCAAAAATTCGCCCCTTTCCGCTAGATCAAAATAAACTAGGGTGACTCGTCCCCCTTTAACCATGGCATCCGCCGCCGCTAAAACGGGGGGAAAACCCAACGTTTGAATGACTCCGACCGCCTCGGGCATTTTTCCTGATCTCCTGCGAAAGCAACTTTACATTATACCCCGAACCTGTCTTTATATTTTCTTCTGCAAATCCCCGACCGATCGAGCCTGTTTTTTCTCCAAATACTGTTGATGGGACTGATCGGCCAGATAATAATCTCCTGCGGGTTCGATCAAAGTAACGATATGCTGCTGAAACTTTGCCGATAGTTGTAGTTGACGCTTGGAGGCAGTGGCGATTAACTTTTGTTCTGGGGTGTGATAGAAAATAATCGATCGATATTGTTCTCCCCGGTCCGGTCCTTGGCGATTTAACTGAGTCGGATCGTGAATTGACCAAAAAACGGCTAATAACGCCTCGTAACTTATTTCTTGGGGATTATAGGCAATTTGTGCCACTTCCGCATGACCGGTAATTCGTGATAACACATCGAGATAACTAGGATTGGGAAAATGTCCCCCCATATAACCCACGGAAGTGGCTAAAACCCCCGATAAACGCCGAAATGCGTCCTCAGTTTTCCAAAAACAGCCGGCCCCAAAGGTAGCTTTTTCGCCGTTATTCATTTCTCCTCACATCCTTGGCAAATTCTACAACTGCTTTTGTAATTGTCTCGCTTAAATTAGCATAAACTTTGGCAAAAGGGGGAGCTTTTTCGGTTAATCCTAGGATATCCGCCGTTACCAACACCTGACCATCACAATCTTCCCCCGCACCGATACCAATCGTCGGGATAATCAATTTATCGGTAATAGTAGCGGCTAAATTGGCGGGAATATGTTCCAAAACCAGGGCAAATACTCCCGCTTTCTCCAAGGCTAAAGCTTCCTCGATTAATCTTTGTGCATCCGATGGAGTTTTTCCCTGCTGACGGTATCCTAACCGATGCACCGACTGGGGAGTTAATCCGATATGACCCATAACAGGGATGCCTATCTCGGTTAAACGGCTAATCGTCTCGATCATAGCGGGATAACCTCCCTCTAATTTTACCCCTTGCACTCCCGCTTCCTTTAACATCCTTCCCGCCGAGTTAATTGCCTGACTGACACTTTCCTGATAGCTGAGAAAAGGCAAATCACAGACAACTAAAGCTTGTTTCACCCCGCGAGACACGGCCGCCGCGTGGTGAATCATCGCCTCTAGGGTGATCGGTAAAGTGGTAGGATAGCCCAAAGCGGTCATAGCTAAGGAATCTCCTACCAGGATAATATCAATTCCCGCTTGATCGAGCAGTCGCGCGATCGGATAATCCCAAGCTGTGAGGGTGACAATCGCGCGTTTTTGCTGTTTCCACTCGATTAATTTGCTGGTGGTGACTGCCATTGTTTATTCACTGCGGACAGCTTCGAGGATACGGGAAAAATAGAAACGAGTGCTAGTCATACTCGTCCGTTCAATTTTAAAGCCATTTTCGTTGAGAGCGGCGACAATAGTTTTTTCCTTGTGTTGATAGGCGCGAGTGGTTTTACTCGGACCGGGGAAAAATTGACCAATTTTCTTGAGAATGGTTAATAAACAGGTTTTAGGGGCAAAACTGAGGATTAAACGGGATTGAGCTAGGGATCCCAGGTGTTTAATCATGCCTAAGGCTTCTTCTGTGGGATAGTGAATGAGAACATCAAGACAGATGACCGTGTGATATTGGCCGGTTAATGCTTCTAAATCTTGAACGGTAAAGGTGAGTTTACCAGTATCTGCTAACTCTTTGGCCGCTCTTTCCTTAGCTTCTGTCACCATTTTCTCAGAAATATCACTGGCGAAAATAGTTGCGCCCGCTTTAGCGAGGGGAATACTAAGACTACCGACTCCACAACCAGCATCACAGATTGAGAGATTAGGCAAATTGTCATCACTTTCTAACCAACCGATAACGGTATCGAGCGTCTGTTGATGACCGATGCGAATATCTTTTTGTACTTTGTTAACTTCGCCATCCCCATAAATCCGGCGCCAGCGATCGAATCCTGTGGCGTTAAAATAGTCCTTGACTATGGCTTTATCGTCTAATGTGTTGGTCATAACGAAATCTAAACGAGCGGAGATGGTTATTAGTTTATCGTACCGTGAAAGCTCTCAACCGTTGCCGCTGATAGCTGACTCCTGACTGCTAAGGAGAGGACCGGGAGCGATTGCAACTCTGTGGAAAAGCTTAATTTGTTTTCCGCTTCACCGTTAGTTAACCTAAAGTGAATATCATGTAATCGTCCCAAGATCGATTAGTAAGGGTTCCATGTCAATTATTACCCATAGAACTAAGATCGTAGCCACGATCGGCCCTGCCAGTAATTCGCCGGAAGTCCTCAAGGAGATGATCGGTGCGGGGATGAATGTAGCGCGGCTAAACTTTTCCCACGGTAGCTACGAGGATCATGCGAGAGTTGTTAGCCTTTTACGGCAAATTTCTCAAGAATTAGACAATCCTATCACTCTCTTGCAAGATTTACAAGGGCCAAAAATTCGCGTTGGTAATCTCCCCAACGGTTCGATTACCATCAACGACGGCGATTATCTCACCCTTGTACCCATGGATGAGTATCGAGGAGAAGCGAACACCGTTTCGATCGATTATCCCTATCTGGCCGAGGAAGCCAAGTTAGGTGAGCAAATTCTCCTTGATGATGGCTTATTAGAGCTAAAAATCGTTGAAATTAACGGAAAAGACCTAAAATGTCAAGTGTTGGAGGGAGGAATTCTCAAAAGTCGCAAGGGAGTCAATCTACCCCGTCTCAATTTGCGCTTACCTTCCATGACCGAAAAAGACAAACAAGACCTAGAATTTGGTCTTTCTCAGGGGGTTGATTGGGTTTCCCTCAGTTTTGTTCGTAAAGGAGAAGATATCAAGGCGATTAAGGCATTTTTAGCCGAGAGAAATCATGCGGATATGCCAGTGATGGCTAAAATTGAAAAACCGCAAGCGATCGAAAATTTGGAGTCAATTATCGAGGAATGTGACGGAATTATGGTGGCCCGGGGCGATTTGGGGGTAGAATTAAGTCCCGAAAAAGTCCCCATGTTGCAAAAACGCATTATCAAACTCTGCAACATGAAAACTATTCCCGTCATCACTGCCACCCAGATGTTAGAGAGCATGATTCACAATCCCCGACCGACTCGGGCCGAGGCCAGTGATGTGGCTAATGCGATTATCGATGGAACCGATGCGGTGATGTTATCGGGGGAATCAGCAGTGGGAGATTTTCCCGTCAAAGCTGTGGCTATGTTGGCCAAAATCGCCCATGATGTGGAAGCGGATGTGAAGTTTGATAATGCTCCCCCCAATCAGTCCGATGAAACTCACGCTCTCAGTGAGGCTTTAGTGGCGATCGATCAAACCCTTGATCTCCGTTATATTGTCACTTTTACCACCTCTGGCTACACTTCGCTACTGGCTTCTAAGGAACGTCCCTCGGTTCCCGTCATTGCCATGACTCCCAATAAACGAGTCTATCACCGTCTCAATCTAGTCTGGGGTGTGATCCCGATTCTTCTTGATCATCAGGTGTCCGTCTTTGAGGATGTGTTAAAGC
>NZ_JADEXI010000089.1:0-11908 GCF_015207185.1 Microcystis sp. LEGE 08355
TATTTTTGCCTCTAACCAAAGTTGGGCGGAAAATTGGGCAAGTTTGAGCGGTGAATTTTTATTAACGCTATTTTTTGGTAGTTTGATTACAGGTCTGTTGGCGGGCATTATCACTTATTTTGTTAGTTATCGTCTCCTCAGTCAATGGCATCACCGGCGACAAACAAGGAGAAAACGCTGATAAATTGTCACCGTTCAGGGGGGGACAAAATCTGGTAATCTAAGGGGCATGGATGAGAAGCACCTACGGTAATCCCATAATAAGTCTAAACTGTTATTTGAATGATTGAATGAATACTATGATTGTGTTGTATTCAGCAATTCTGTACCTTTTTGTAAATTGCAAAAAATACAGGCGTAGCATAAATTATCAGCCGAAGTTGCTCCCCCATGTTTAACACTAATGATATGATCCACCTGACAGCCAGATACCCTATCAGAAGCAGAAATTAAGCAATATTCACAGAGAAAATCGGCACGTTCAGCAACTAATTTTAGCAATTCTACACTAATGTAAGGTCGAGCCATTTTAGTTAGCTCCATTGAGATATTGGTGAGCTTTTGCTTTTGCTAGGGTCATAATATGTTCTAGCATTAAATAAGCATCGAGTTCCTGTTTTTCATCTTGGGTAAGTTCATTATTTTTAGCGTTATAAATTAGGTCTTCTAGGCGATTTTGAGCCGTATCGGAAAGATGAAAGTTAATCACCGATTGGGGGGTGGTTCCCCCTGCGATTAGTTCAATAATTTCGTCATAGACTTTGATGGTTTGATACCAAATTTCTAAATCCATGACAGACATCCACGCTCGAATGCTTGCCAAACCTTCATTCGTTGTGACGCGAATAAAGAAAAATGGTATGAGTTGTTGTATTCATGGGTTTATTCTGTTGGGTTTATTGGGTAGGGAAAAAGCAATTACAATTTAATGAACTGTAAAAGAATTGCTGTTTTTCTATCAGGTTTAAAAGTGGTGATCGCTGTTTAATTTATATTAGGAACACTATTAATTTGTCAACCAGATTTTCTGATCCTAAACTTATTTTTATCCACAATTACCGTTGAGCCAATAATTTCTTCTATATCTACGGTATTGATAAAATTTTCTAAAACCTGTCTAATTTCTACCGCTATCGCCTCAAAAGGAAATCGTAAAATAATCAGACCACAATGGGTATTGGGAGGATAATTTTTGATATTAGCCCATCCCAAATCACGGCTAATAATAATTCGCTGTTCTCGTTGAGCAAATCGAAATAGCTCAGGGTCTTTTGTGCCACTTAGTCCAGAGGTTTTTACATGAATAGCGTCATAACCTTTAGAATTTAGCAAGTTGCTTAAACTTAAGGGGCAGTCTTCATCAATTAAAAAGCGAATTTTCAACTGGTTTTCTCCATTGGATAAATGATTTCATTATTTAAAAGTTCAGAAAAATATGCTAAAGAAGCAAGAATTTGCTCTTGAGTAACTCCATATTCCTCCATGACTTCTTCATAGCTCATTCCTCCTGCCAGGGAACCAATAACAATGGCGATCGGGATTCGGGTTCCTGTTAAGATTGGTTTACCATGTTGAATTTCGTTATCTATGGTAATAGCATTATTTAATAAGTTGGTTGTCATTAATTTTCTCCGTTTAAGTTTGATTAAGAATAAACTGATTTAATTTCCTAAAAACTTGACATAATCCCATCAATCACAGTTAAGACGATGGATGTTGCTGTTGTCGCATCTTTTGTAAACTTTCCCGAACCTTAACAGTAGTAGGATGATTCTCCCCTAAAGCTTGCTCGGCAATTGCTAATGATTGTAAATAGAGGGGTTCTGCTTCTGTGTACCTGCCTTGAAAATAGTACAAATGCGCTAAATTGTTGAGGGAAAGTGTCACATCAGGATGATTGTCTTCTAAGAGTCGTTGACTCAATTCTAATGCTTGTATTAAGAGTGGTTCAGCTTCTTCGTATCTTCCTTGAGATTGGTAGAGTTTTGCTAAATTATTAAGATTTTCAGTGACATTGGGATAGTTATCGCCTTCAAAAATTTCTGGACAGTATTTTTTTAGATTTGCCAGAAATTCCTGTGAGGTAACTTCAGTAAAATCTTGGTGGATAATATTGCGAAATTCTTTAGTATCTAGCATGGTTAATTTTCTCCTTCTATTTAATTAACTCTTCATACTCATCATGAGAACCAATCCAAAACCAGTAATAATCTTCACCTTTTTTCAATGCTAAAGCTCTATAATTCTCAGTTATTCGGACTGACCAGACATTTTTCTCTACTTTCTTGAAATGTAATGATCGATGGAAAACATTACTAATCCAGAGACGATAGGCTTTTTTTGCCTGTTGCTTAATGTAGGGAGGTAAGTTGGCATAACATTGCCAAAAATCAGGAGTTGTTAAGGATTTCATCTAAAGGCTTAACTTGATTGTTACTGATATCATTGTTGACTTTTTGTAATAGTCGATCGAGTTTCCCTGATTCGAGATCGTTTTTTATCTGTTTGTCCCAACTATCATCAAGATAGTCTTGTAACCAAGCTGATAATTGATGGATTTCTTCGTCAGGCAACTGGAGAATCGCGGATTCAATATCTTTGAGTGTAGTCATGATTGTTTGGTTGATTGAAGGTGATTCTATTATTTTATATTGTTGTATTATCGGATGGGTTAATAGCCCATCCTACGGGAGCGACTCTAAGTTTTCCCGAATCCTAACAGTAGTAGGATGATTCTCCCCTAACGCTTGCTCGGCAATTGCTAAAGCTTGTAAATAGAGGGGTTCCGCTTCTTCGTACTTTCCTTGGGAATTGTACAATCTTGCTAAATTGTTGAGGGATCGTGCCACATCGGGATGATTGTTTCCTAAGAGTCGTTTTCTCAAATCTAATGCTTCTAGATAGAGAGGTTCTGCTTCTGTGTACCTGCCTTGGGATTGGTACAATGCTGCTAAATTGTTGAGGGAATTTGCCACATCGGGATGATTGTCTCCTAAGAGTCGTTTTCTCAAATCTAATGCTTGTAGATAGAGAGGTTCCGCTTCTGTGTATCTGCCTTGGGAACGGTACAATTCTGCTAAATTGTTGAGGGAAGTTGCCACATCGGGATGATTGTCTCCTAAGAGTCGTTTATCCAAATCTAATGCTTCTAGATAGAGAGGTTCCGCTTCTGTGTATCTGCCTTGGGATTGGTACAATTCTGCTAAATTGTTGAGGGAAGTTGCCACAGACGGATGATTGTCTCCTAAGAGTCGTTTTCTCAAATCTAATGCTTGTAGATAGAGAGGTTCCGCTTCTGTGTATCTGCCTTGGGATTGGTACAATGCTGCTAAATTGTTGAGGGAAGCTGCCACAGAGGGATGATTGTCTCCTAAGAGTCGTTTTCTCAAATCTAATGCTTCTAGATGGAGAGGTTCCGCTTCTGTGTACCTGCCTTGGGAATGGTACAATTCTGCTAAATTGTTGAGGGAAGAAGCAACATCTGGATGATTGTCACCTAATAGTCGTTTCCTCAAATCTAATGCTTCTAGATAGAGAGGTTCCGCTTCTGTGTACCTGCCTTGAGAATAGTACAGAAATGCTAAATTGTTGAGGGAAGTTGCAACATTGGGATCACTCTCCCCTAATAGTCGTTTACACAATTCTATTGCTTGTAAATAGAGGGGTTCAGCTTCTGCGTAGTTTCCTTCGGATTCGTACAAGTTTGCCAAATTATTGAGGGAAGTCGCAACATTGGGATGATTGTCACCTAATAGCCGTTTATACAATCCTAAAGCTTGTAAATAGAGGGGTTCAGCTTCTGCGTACCTTCCTTGGGATTCGTACAATAATGCTAGATTGTTAAGAGAAGTAGCTACATCGGGATGTTCTTTTCCCAAGCGGCGGAGAGTTACTTCTAGACATTGCTGATACCAAAGTTTAGCTTGTTCGTACAATCCTTGTCCATAATAGAAATTTCCCAATCCTCCCAAAGACGGGATTAAATCCTCTTCTTCCAGCCATTGTTCCAACGCTGTCGCTGACTCCGCAAGATGGGGAATAGATAAGGCGACGGCTTCTACTTGCTCCTTGGTGGAAGTCTGAGGAATAGTCTTTGCCTCCTCAACCATACCCCGACAAAAGGAGCTTTTCAACTCATCAGCATCCTCTCGCAGTGCTAACTTAGCTTGAAAAAACTGTCGCACCAACGGATGAAACTGATAAACTTCTCCTTCTACTGCTTGCAACAGATTGAGGTTGAGTAATTGCTCCTCTCTAATCTCTTCCAACTCATCCTCATCTTCAGCAGACAAACACCTTTCTACCACCAACCGCCAAGGAATAGGAGCCAAAGCAAAGAGACTGAGGAAACATCCTAAATGCCGCGCTGGCGGATTCAACTCCTCCCAACTCAACTCAAAAACTGCCTCTACCCCTCTTTGTGCCGTCATATCTGCCGAAGGATTCTGCAAAGCAGACAACTGTAAACCGGTATCTATTAATTGCTGTTGCATCCTCGCCAATGTCCAATTAGTACGCTGCTTGAGGAAACGCCCCACCAATTCCAACCCCAAAGGTAAATACCCTAGCCACGCACATAGCCCCTTCCCTACCTCTAATTCAGCTTGCAGACGCGACGCACCAATCAGAGATTCCAGTAAAGCAAGGGCGGCTGATTCGCTTAAAACAGGTAAGCGCAACTGCTCAAACGATGCTGCCAGCGACTGTTGCCGAGTCGTAATCAACACCTTAAATCGTTGTTCTTGGGGAGGCAAATAATCTTGAATTTCCTTATACTGATGCACATCATCTAAAATTAGCAGCACATCCCCCGGCGGTTGCCATCTCGCCCAACAATAATCCAATTGCCCCCGCAAATTCAAATCTTCAGGGGGAAACAAGCCCAACTGCGACTTAGCAAAATCTAATAGTTGTACCCCCACCGTTTCCGCTTGCACCCCTATCCAACAAATACCGCCGGGATAAGTTGAGTTTTTCTGATGATGTAGGGCATACTGGAGTGCTAACTCTGTCTTACCTAATCCTCCCATTCCCGTCACGACGGCGGTAATCGCAATTCTTTCTTGTTGCTGTAACTGGTGGTGCAGTTGTGTCATTGCGTCCTCACGCCCCACAAAATTAACTGCTCCAGTCCGCACCCGATATAGATTATTAGGGATATTTGCTGTAATTTTATCTCCCATAACTTTATCTCCTATAACATTGTTAAAATCGATATAAGTAGGGATGGCGATATTATTTTCCAAAATTTCATTACTAAACTCATTTCGACGTAAGAGACTAACACATATATATTTTCCTGATAATTCCTGAAAAGTTAGGCTGTCTAAACCATTGTTTTCTATATATTGCTTGAATAAAGTAAAACCTTGACCAATTCCTTCATATCCTGACAACTGAGAAAGATATTGAGCAATAGCCGCATCAATTGGAATTGATACAGGTGTTGATTCCTTTATAAGTTCTTCCCAAGATGTATTATCTGGAAAATTACCAGGGCTTTTTACTTCAAGAGCTTCTGGTGTAATAATTACTTGAACATGACTATTTAATTGGTAGTTCCTATGAGCGATCGCATTAGAAATTATCTCCCGTGCCACCTCCAAATCTATATCGTCAATTTCTTGTCGCATTCCTTTTTTGTTAATAAATGAAATCTTTTTTGTTGCTTGTTTTACTCGCTCAACTAATTTTTCTATTTGATGAATCAAAGATCCATGAATATCATACCTTTCAAAAGCAGTTTTTCCTCTAGTTCTGTCCACGAAAGTAGATTTACATTGAGGATAAATTCTTTCAGGGTTTTGATGAAAACATAATACAGCTGCCTTATGTAGATATTGTTTTCCCTCATGGTAAATAGGAGAATAAAGTTTAAGTTCATCAACTATTTTTTCTAAATTATTTTGATCTTCTTCAGATAGTTCCATCTTTTTTGCATACTTTTTAATCAATTCTAAATCGATTTTATCAAGACTTGCTTCCGTGCATGGATGCCTATTTGGATGAATTTGTTCATAAAGAAATTTTAATTCTTCAGAAGAAGTAACGCGGTTTGATTGCTCATTTTCCTTAGATTTATCTTGCAAGATGTGTTTGTTTTTGGCAATCCAAATATCAGAAGCAGCATTAATTACTTTAAATTGTGGACGCTGATCAAATTGGGAATAAATGGGATCTCTCTCAATTTTCTCTTTTATATAATTAACGATATCTCCGACATAAATATAAGGCTTATTACTGTTGCCGTCCATTCCGTTCTCTATTCCTTCACATAAAAATTTTGTAAAAATTCCATAGTTTCCTTCGTTTGTTTCACGGGATACTTGAGTTTCTTGACAAGAAGCAATAATAACTATTCCTTTAGAAAGTTTTTGATTGCTTTTTTCTAGTTCCAAAACTAATGGTTCTAAAGACCGAATTCCTTTAGTTACAGCCCCACTATGACAAGCATCAAGAATTAAAATTGCTCGATTTACTTTATTAATAGATAAATAATTTGTCAAGTTAGAAAAAGGAAACCAATCACTATCGTTTATCCCTAGTTTCAAACAATATTCTTCCCTCCTAATATCTCCGTGTCCTGAGAAATAAAAAATTAGTTGATTTTGGTTGTTCCATTTTTGTATTTTTGGCAAAAAATATTGTAAAAACTCAATCTGGCTTTGACACTCATGTAAAGGTTTTGGTCCATTACTTTGACAATTTCCCAACTCAGGATTTGTTAACCAAGCATGAACCCGCGAAACATCAGGAATAACGGCATTTAGTTCTCCCTTATTGATAGCAGAAATAGCAACAGCAATTCTTTGTGACTGTTTTTCTGAAGTATCCATAGTTTACTGTTTTAATATTTTTACGCTAACTGTTCCGTGATGAGGTTGAGAATCAATCTCAGACAGCAAGGATTGAATTTCTTTCAAGGATAAATTTTTCATTAAAAATCTTTTTTGCTGTCCATTGGCATCAACAGTGATAGATATAGAATATTGACTTTGTTGAGATTCCCAGTATTGAAGAACTGAAACCAAGGTTTGAATCCCTGTTAATACTAAAGATGCTATTGCTATACCGATAGCCAAGCCACCGTCTCGGATTCCCACCTCTGCTTCTCTGGTTTCAATACTTACAGAACAGTCGCATTCTTCTTCAATTAGTCGAGCAAGATTTTTTAGGTGATAAGAATCATCCTCGGTGGTTGCTCCTTCAAAAGAAATCCTGACATCCATACACACTACCTCTAATAATATCCAAAAAATTTGCCCTCTGATCCTGTGTCACGATTGTTATTTGCTGCCTATATTGGCAAGATGAATCCTCCCAATATAGGCAGTTCCCCCCTCAACTTTTGTCTGCCAACCCTTAGCATTATCAGCGATATTTTGAATCATACTACTATTATCCTGAATTTTACCCGCTTGGATTGTCTGCGCTAAAACTTTTAACTCTTTCGCAAAAGCAGGATCTTCATCCAAAATCACATCCAAATTTTTAGTCAAGGTTTCAACGGCTGTACTATCACCCCTCTCAACCTTAGCCAATGCTTCATCAACTCTAGTAGATTTTCCTATTAAGCGAGTTTTGATTTTTTCCCATAAAACAGGAATCTTAGCCAAAGCTTCAGCCGTAAACCGTTTCGCTAAATCCCCCGTCCCAGACTTCACAAACTCTTGTACTGCTAAGGTGATCAGTAAACCTGCTGTTAATGGCTCAGTCATTTTTAAATTTTCCTCTAATAGTAATTCAAATTGGGTTTGAGACTCTAAACGTTTGGAGAAAAATAAAATCTCTAAATTTTCAATCTCTCCACTCTCATGGCTCTCTTGGATTTGGTGGGTAAAATGTATTCTAAGATAAATTTCTCCTCGCGAGGGGGTGGAACGAAAGCTAAACCTACCAAACCCGGGGCGTAAACTCCGCATCATTTAAAATTATTACATTTTCCCCTGACTGCACCAACACAAATAAACCCTGACGACAAGCGTAACTCGCCACCTCATTGGGAACAATCATCGCTGCTACCGCTCCCAAAGCCTTTACATCTCGAAAACGCGGCATTAACCGCTTAAACTTCGCCAAACGTTGTAAATGCTCATCCACATCCCTTTGAGTTAACTTACTTTTGACCTCCACTAAAATGGCATCGGTATCATTTACTACTAATAGATCAATCTCTAAACCCTCATTATCCCGTTTTACCGAAATGCCGGGGTGAAACTCATGCACATCAATGCCCCGCTCCTGAAACAGACGCACCACCGCAGGACGTACTTGCCACTCGACAAACTCTCCTAAACGATTGCCCAACTCCCCAATCTGCTTACTAACTCTGTTAATTTGCTTATCTGTTTCCTTGATTTGCTTATCTGTTTCTTTTTGAGCTTGGGATAACTCTTTTTGAGCTTGGGATAACTCTTGTTGGGATTGGGATAACTCTTGTTGGGATTGGGCCAATTCCTTTAGTATTTCCCGAATGTCTTCAATAGTAGCTGTCATAATGAATTTTCTCAAGTTAAAGTGATGTAGCCGATACTCAAGGGATTTAGTATAATTTTAGCGTTGATTATTGGCAGGAATGGAATCGGCTCTCTTGGATTTGGTGGGTAAAATGTATTCCAAGATATATTTCTCCTAGCAAGGGAGTGGAAGGAACCACGAAGACACAAAGGACACAAAGATCGATCCTATGTAGCTGGTTATAATTAAATTAAAAATGGATTTTAGGTTCGATCCCCCCTGCCCCCCTTGATAAGGGGGGTGCCGATAGGCGGGGGGATCTGACAACTTTTAACGCCTACCTACTTATGTAAGTTAAACTAATCACACAGAACCTAGAAGATTTCGAGAAAAAGCTAAACCTACCAAACCTGGGGCGTAAACTCTGCATCATTCAAAATTATTACATTCTCCCCTGACTGCACCAACACAAATAAACCCTGACGACAAGCGTAACTCGCCACCTCATTGGGAACAATCATCGCTGCCACTGCTCCCAAGGCCTTTACATCTCGAAAACGAGGCATTAACCGCTTAAACTTGGCCAAACGTTGTAAATGCTCATCCACATCCCTTTGAGTTAACTTACTTTTGACCTCCACTAAAATGGCATCCGTATCATTCACTACCAATAGATCAATCTCTAAACCCTCATTATCCCGTTTTACCGAAATGCCGGGGTGAAACTCATGCACATCAATACCCCGCTCCTGAAACAGACGCACCACCGCAGGACGTACTTGCCACTCGACAAACTCTCCTAAACGATTGCCCAACTCCCCAATCTGCTTACTAACTCTGTTAATTTGCTTATCTGTTTCCTTGATTTGTTTATCTGTTTCTTTTTGAGCTTGGGATAACTCTTGTTGGGATTGAGCTAATTGCTTTAGTATTGCCCGAATCTCTTCAATAGTGGCTGTCATAATGAATTTTTTCAAGTTAAAGTGAAATTTTCTCTATTATAGTCTGATCGCTTTTTCTCCCTTGAAGTAACCGTTCAGGGGGTAGGGTTGATTCATGAATCAACCCTACAATGAATCAACCCTAGTTCAGGGGGGGACAAAATCTGATAATCTAAAAAGACTTAGAAAAGAGCGGCTAATGTGAAATAGTAGTATCCCTCTCTGTGCTGCCCCCGGAGAGTCCTTCCACGGAGTCAATGCCACTGGCGGCTTGACATCCCCCCCCTGAACGGTTACAATAAAACCATACGCCTTATGTAAGTTAGAAGCTGGAATGGTGTAAGCCAGTTCGATAGACTATCTTTTTAGTCGGAGTGGTGGGTTCTGATTATTGCTGCCTACTAAGTTGTTTTAGCTCACATCAAGCGTACTACTTTATTAGGTTTCTTACAGGAAATTTTAAGGGTTTGAGCCTTCGGTAAGTCTTTCGAGGTACCCTAGTCATCCTATCTCAAAAATAGCTTGAGCGATTTTTTCAGAGGATTTTTCTAGTCTAAAGTAATATCCTCTGAATGTTTATAATGTTACAAATTAAGTGATTTTTACTCATTTCAGTACAATGGCAAAAAATCAAGCCGAATCTACGTCTGATCAGAATCATCAGCAGCCAGATATGGGTGCGAAGAAAACAACGCAGGCTAGGATAGAACATCAGAATGATAATCAAATAAAAACGGGAATTGATCCTAAAATTGATTCAGAAAAAACGTTTAAATATTCGGAGCCAACAGGAAGATTAGGGGAGATAATCCTGCGCTTAATGCCGGTGGGTCTTTTGCTCGGAGGACTGAGTTATTGGGCGATAGTTGGTAAGATTCCGACTCCTATTCAAGGACGAGCGGTCATTTTGATTCCTCGTTCTATTGTTAATATCGAACCCCGTCAAGGTGGGCGGGTGTTAACCCTCCTGATTCAACCGGGAGATTCTGTCAAAAAAGGTCAATTACTGGCAACTTTAGAGTTTCCTGAGTTAGAAACAGAATTAAAGGATAAAAAGGATAGACTAGCAGATCTCAAGCAGCAGGATAAAAGAGTTGACTCTATTGAAGTGAGTCGTCGCCAATTGAATGCAGCCTCAATAGATCGCCAGCAAAAGGCGAATCAGCTTCAGATTAAAGCACTTCAAGTTCAATTATCCAGTAATCAAAAACAGCGAGAGGCTTATCTCTCCCATGCTCGATACCTTAAAAATTTCCAGAACTCAACGGATGAAAGACTAGCCGCCTACGATAAACTTATCGAAGAGGGGGCTGTCGCCAAGCTAGATTTTCCCTCCTATTTGTTTCAGTTCAATAATCTAGAGGCTTCTAATAGTATCAATCGCGTCCAAATAGAACTCGATCGCCTGAAGGGGGTTGATGAAAGCCTGCGAGCGCAGATGAACGCATTGACGGCCCAGAATAATATACTAAACACAGAAAAACGGCAAATAGACCTGCAAGATACAGCCAGTGATATTCTTCGTTACAATGCGATCGCTGACCAGCAACGAGAGATTAATACGTTAAAAACCACCATTCAAGCCAACAAAAATGTAGTGAGTCTGTACAACGGCCAGATTTTAGACTTATCTGTGAATCCGGGGGAAGTCCTAGCTCCGGGGGGGCGCATAGGTACATTAGAAGTCTCCAATCTAAAGGCCAAGACCAACGTGGTGGCATTGTTTAAGAGTGGTGATGCCAAACGATTAGAACCAGGCCAGGAAGTAGAAGTCGTTCCCGATCTCTATGATCGCGAACGCTATGGGGGTATCGTCGCTAAGGTCGTTTCCGTCGATCAGCAGCCGGTAACTGTGGCAGAACTGGCAAATATAGTCGGAAGTAATGAACTCGCCAGCAAGCTGTTTCTGGGTAGAGATGAAGACGATCGCGATAAGCCTATACCCGTCAATGCAAGTGTTATCAAAGCCACTTTAGCGCTGAAGGTTGATCGCAATACACCCAGTGGTTTTTACTGGACTCAAGCCAAGGGAGCGCCCCAAAGAATTACCAACGGGACTACCGCAGATGTCCATGCTGTGGTAGAAGAGCGTTCTTTAGTGAGTTACATAACCCCTGCTTTTCGCTGGATTACAGGGGTGTACGACCGTTAACCACAATCTTGCGAGCGTAAGTAGCTGAAAGAAACAACGACTAGAATAAACGGTTAAACCTAATATGGAAAATCCGAAAAGACGTTCTCAATGGTGGACTTGGTGGTTTAAGTGGTGGATTATCGCCGCAGCGTTTGTCTTAGTAATCCTGATCCATAGTGAGCCTCCTCAGCTTTGGTTTTGGTTGGTGACGTTTTTGGCACTGATTTTATATGGGATTGAGCGAGCGATTAATGGGTAACAATGAGTAAGCCGAAAAAGGATATAAGTAGCTGGTTATGATTAAATTAAAAATGGATTTTAGGTTCGATCCCCCCTGCCCCCCTTGATAAGGGGGGTGCCGATCCCCCCTTAGTCC
>NZ_JADEXI010000090.1:0-11797 GCF_015207185.1 Microcystis sp. LEGE 08355
CTTCAACAAGGATTTTAAGTCTTCTACTGACTCAGCAACATTAATATTAGGGACTCCACTCATTGCCTTTTTACCACACAAACTATACCTTTACCAAGTATGACATACTTTTTGAAAAATGGTATAACATACTTTTAAATTAAGGTATTTAAAAACATCTAAAGTAAGGGGATTAGGGTTTTATCAGATTCTTCATTCCAGCTACGGCACAACCTAGCCCAGCTAGACCCAGTGTAGCACCTCCAAGATAAAGCGTGGGTTGTACGAAAAATCTTATGAACTGATTTTGCACCTCCTTATCAGCTTTATACGTTTTGGCAGCGTTGGTAGAATCGGGCCAAGATTTAAGCGATCTTTACGCGCAGAAAACGGGTTTCTTCAAGAAACCCGTTTTCTATCAAAAAAAAGGGGCTCTTCTAGGTTCTGTGTGATAAGTTTAACTTACAATATGATCGATCGATCTTTGTGTCCTTTGTGTCTTTGTGGTTCGTTCCACCCCCTCGCTAGGAGGAATGTATCTTAGAATACATTTTACCCACCAAACCTGGGAGAGCCAAAAAAGGGAGGTCTAAGAACCCCCCTCAACAGTTAATAATTAGGGTTCTTCGTTACTTGTTATGGTTCGATAGGGGGGCATAAATCGACTAAATCCTTATCTGGCAAGAGACTTAATTGATTAGTTCGCTATAGAGCAAAAACAATTGATAAAAATCTCCAAATGTCTTTCTCTATAAGGGTTACATACCTTATACCCCCCGTCTATTGCATAACACAAACCGAAGAACCGAATTTACCAATGTCAAGGTCGATGATCGCACTAAAATAGGCTCTCTCAGTGTTAGTTATTATTACCCGCTCGGATCAGCTTAGGAAAAAACTTGAGAAAAGTTTCATATTAGATTATAATTTTCGTTTGAGACTGTCATAGGAGATTAAAGGTATGTCTCGATTTATTAAGCGTTTAGAAGCGATTGGAATACATGGAAGATTTGATATTAATCTTGATTTTCAAGATGGAGTTAATATTATTCATGGAAGTAATGGCACAGGCAAAACCACTGTATTGCATATTCTTGCTAATGCCGTAAACGAAGATTTTAGACGTTTTGGCCATTTAAAATTTCAAAAATTAACCATTACATTAGATGATGATACGGAAATATTGATAGAACAGCAGAATTCTCCTCAAACAGTAACAACAGTCTTTGTTAATAATCAAAAAATCTATTCTTACAGTTTTGCAGAATTATTAGAAGAAGAAAAGCAAGAAGAAAATAGCGAAATTTTATTCTCTCAATTCTCTCCACGTTATTATCCATCATCTTCTAAGAAGAAGCAAGATATTGACTTAAAAGCAACTTATTTCCCTGCTTTTAGAACAATGATTGAGGCATGGGCTACCTTAGATGAAAATGAAATTAGACATTTTGCCCGAAGATCACCTAATTTTAGAAAAGTTCTAAGAAGTTCCGCCAGATCAACCGAATTAGCTCGGATTCTATTTGGGAAATTTGTCCCTAGACTTGAGTATCCTTCACCGATAGAAATAGAAGAACATATTAATTCAGAATTAACAGAAGCTCAATTAAAAATTGCTAGTCTTGATAGAAATTTGCTTTCACAAGCTTTTCTTCAATTTTCTCAAGCTATTTCTCAATCATTTGAGACAGACGATAATACAAAAGAGCCAGACGAAGTTATTACAGAAATAATAGAACTTTCGGAAAAATTGCAAAATTCACCTTTTCAAGTTAATCGTGATCAATCAGATGATGTTTATAACAAATTAATAGAACAGTTGAGAGCCTTTGAATCATATCCAGAATACAAAACTATTGCTAGTAGAGTTTTATCGGTGTATAAAAGATCTCTTCAACAAAGACTAGATGCACAAATAAAAGCTTATTCTAGTATTGAAAGATATCTTGAATCAGTCAATGGATTTTTAGAGAGAAAGCAATTAAAAATAGGTTCTACAAACTCACCTCAAGGCAGAGGGAAATTAGGTGTTAAAATTGGTGATGAAGAAGATATTCATAGTCTGCAAATTTTGTCTTCTGGAGAAAGACAAGTCGTAGGTTTAATTTATGCCGCCAGTCACATGACAGGTGGTAGGGTTGTCTTAATTGATGAACCTGAAATTTCACTTCACATTGATTGGCAACGTAAATTATTACCAGAAATGGTTAAACAACTTGATGAGAAACAACTCATTATTTGTACTCATTCTGCTGTAATTGCATCCAAATATCTAGAGAGAATGATAAAACTTGAACTACAACCAACGGCAAACGCTAATATAAATACCGATACTCTTGGAAGTGAAGATCAAATCTATATACTAAATGATGATTTGGAAGACATTGACATTCCCTTTTAAAAATTTAGATAATTATCGACTTTATGAATGGATTACAGTTAACTCCTGAAGAATACGGGTTCTTCGTTACTTGGTATGGTTCGATAGGGGGGCATAAATCGACTAAACCCTTATCTGGCAAGAGACTTAATTGATTAGTTCGCTCTAGAGCAAAAACAATTGACAAAAATCGCTAAATGCCTTTCTATATAAGGGTTCCATCCCTTATAACCCCCGTCCATTGCATAACAAAAACCGAAGAGCCAGAATACGTTACTGAAATAATTATGTCAAATGATAGGTTTTTGTTGCTAGAAGGAGCCGATGATGAGGATTTTTTTACTATTATTTGTAATCTTTTAAAACAAAATGAAGCTCAGATTTCAGCAGAAAAATTATATTTATTGAAAAAAATTAATATTGATACTGCGCAGCGAATACAAGGAGAATTAGGAAATAGAGCTAAGATAGAAAAAATCTGTGATTTAGTTGCCCAAAAGCCGCCAGATGTTAACAATAGAGTTTTGGGCTTTGTTGATCGAGAATTTAGAGAATTTGAATGGAGCAATGATTTAAAAGATCATATTAAAACTCATAAAATTAACAAGAGATTAATTTGGAGTAGAGGTCATTCAATTGAAAACTATTTTTTTGAAATATCAACGTTGAAAAAGGCATTCAACGATTATTTAGTCAGTAGTTTTTATCAAGAAGCATTTGAAATTTTTGAATCTAAATTTGAGCATACTCTCAGAATAGCTTGTGCTTTGAGTTTAGCAGGTTTATCAGAAAATTTACTTACGCCTATTGCTACATCAGTAAATTGGCAGTGTATAGATATCACCTCCACATCTCTGAAAATTGATTTAGAAGAATGGGGTAAGATATTGAATAAAAAACTCAAACTAGATCAACTTCGGATTCAAAAGCTATTTAATAAATTTGAAGTCTATTTGAATATGACCAATCAATGTGACATTGAAACCTCAAGATGGTTATCTCATGGACATATAGGATTTAATTTTATGTTTGTTGTTTATAGTAAATGTCTTTATATAACAGCCTCAGACTTATCGGATCCTCGGAAAAATCCTAGTCAAGAAGCCGAGAAAGTTAATCAATATAAAGACACACGCTTCCGCACAGTAGCAAATGCTTGGGTTAGAAATCAATCTGTAGAATTTCAAGGTAATAACCTTAATGATTTTCCAATCAAGTGTTTTTGGATGTTAATCAACGATTTTCAATAACAAATGATAGAAAAAAAGGGAGGTCTAAGAACCCCCCTCAATAGTTAATAATTAGATGACAGCTAAATTAGTAGCGGCCGGCATTGGGTTTATGAACAATAAAGCTCATGGTTTGACATTGTTTGATGTTGTCAAAAGCGATAACGCGGATGTAGCAATCAGAATATTCAGTGCGGCACTCGCGAACTTCATTAAGAACTTCTTGGGGGCCAGAAACAGAGAATAAAGGCAGTTTCCACATCGTCCAATGATAATCTGCGGGTTTGGGATCTTTTTCAAATTCCACAGCAGGAATATAACCCTGATCGATCATGTATTGAATTTGTTTAGCAATTTGTTGATCGGTGAGGGGGGGCAAGTAGGAGAGGGTTTCGTAACGCTTCTCTTTAGGTAAAGTTTTCATGGGTTTCTTGATTCCTTATGGGTTGGGTAGATCATCAACATCGAGATTTAATTCCGATGTCTCTGGTTGACTTATAGCAGTACGGGTGAGACGTTCCAAAAGTTGCCGACGATGTTCGGTATTGTCATTAATAATTGCCGTTTTTACCATCTCTGGCAAGAACTCTAAAACCTGTTCGGCTAAATGTTCTCTTACCGTCATGATCCGCAAAACTAACTCTTTATTCTCAGTCATTAACCCCGCAATATAGGCCTCGCCATCCTGAATGGAATGGCTAGAAGTATAGTGACTCAGCCAAATAGCTAAAGTGGGATTAGTTTCTGACAATTGATCGATAATCGTGCGAACCGCTTGGTAAGTTAGGTAACTTTGTAAGACTTTCGCGGTATCTTGAGCAACTTTTTTCGGATACATTTTATACAGTTTTCAGTTATTGGCTAGGCAGTTATCAGTGTTGAAATTCTAGCGACTGCTTGCCGATTTTGGGCAAGTCCCCGGCATTATTTTGCACCGATAACTGCTAACAACCTTCTGAAGGGCTGTATTAGAGGGTATCCATAGCCTCGAACTCGAATTTGATTTCTTTCCAGAGTTCGCAAGCGGCAGCCAGTTCAGGACTCCAACGGCAAGCTTCCCGGATAACGTCGTTACCTTCGCGGGCCAAGGAGCGTCCTTCGTTACGAGCTTGGATACAAGCTTCCAGAGCCACACGGTTAGCGGTGGCACCCGGTGCATTACCCCAGGGGTGGCCAAGGGTTCCACCACCGAACTGTAAGCAGGAATCGTCACCGAAGATTTCCACCAACGCGGGCATATGCCAAACGTGGATACCACCAGAAGCAACGGGCATTACCCCGGGTAAGGAGGCGTAGTCTTGGGTGAAGAAAATACCACGAGCGCGATCTTCTTCTACATAGTCTTCACGCATCAGGTCAACAAAACCCATCGTGATTCCGCGTTCACCTTCGAGTTTACCAACAACGGTTCCCGAGTGCAGGTGATCACCACCAGAGAGACGTAAGCACTTAGCTAAAACGCGGAAGTGGATACCATGATTTTTCTGACGGTCGATAACCGCGTGCATTGCCCGGT
Source organism: Microcystis sp. LEGE 08355 (assembly GCF_015207185.1). NCBI lineage: Bacteria > Bacillati > Cyanobacteriota > Cyanophyceae > Chroococcales > Microcystaceae > Microcystis > Microcystis sp. LEGE 08355. The sequence continues at coordinate 5,105 of NZ_JADEXI010000090.1, forward strand.
GAATGTGGAGCAGTAACCCTTTGTCGCGGCAGAATTTCGCCAGGGTGGTGTTAGCGGTGAAACCACCGGTGAGGTAGTCGTGCATGATGATGGGGGTTTTGATTTCGGCGGCGAATTCAGCCCGTTGCATCATCTGCTCGCAGGTAGGAGCGGTTACGTTGAGGTAATGTCCTTTAACTTCGTTGGTTTCTGCTTGGGATTTAACGATCGCCTCTTGGACAAAGAGGAAACGATCGCGCCAACGCATGAAGGGTTGAGAGTTAATATTTTCGTCGTCTTTGGTGAAGTCTAAACCACCGCGGAGACATTCATAAACGGCACGACCGTAGTTTTTAGCGGAAAGGCCGAGTTTGGGTTTGATGGTGCAACCGAGTAAGGGGCGACCGTATTTGTTTAATTTGTCCCGTTCAACGGTGATACCGTGGGGAGGACCTTGGAAGGTTTTGATTAAAGCGACGGGGAAACGGATATCTTCTAAACGGAGACCGCGCAGAGCTTTGAAACCGAAAACGTTACCAACGATCGAGGTGAGGATGTTGGTGACGGAACCTTCTTCAAATAGATCTAAAGGATAGGCAACGAAACAGAAGAACTGGTTATCTTCGTTGGGTACGGGTTCGATATCATAACAACGACCTTTATAGCGATCGAGGTCGGTTAAGTTATCGGTCCAAACGGTGGTCCAGGTACCTGTGGAAGATTCCGCCGCTACTGCCGCACCTGCTTCTTCAGGAGGAACTCCGGGTTGGGGTGTTACCCGGAAGCAAGCTAGTAGATCGGTATCTTTGGGGGTGTAGTCGGGGGTGTAGTAGGTCAGGCGGTAGTCTTTTACGCCGGCCTGGAAACCTTTGGATTTGGCTTGCACCATTGGGATTATTCCTCCATAAACTGCATGATTAGTCGCACCTGTAAAATCTCGCCGTCAACCGACATAGATTTTTCTTAAGCTCCTGTCCCCTGCTGCTAGGAGCGAAGTTAGGGAGCAATTTTCACTAATGTTTTTTTCAACTGATCATCTTAACACGAACTTTACCCTATTTTGATCATTTTTTTCTCTATCCCCAAAATTTTGATTGTTTTTTTTTCTCGGGGCGATTAGTTTCTTTAATCTGTCGTCATCTAACTTTGATAATCTATACAAAAACACAAAAAAATCAACAAAAATTTACCTGATTGACACACAGAAACTTCTGCTCATCAGGCTTTGAGCGATTAAAACTACTCTTTAATTGAGGAAGATTATCAATAATTACAACCTCAAAAAATGTCGGCAATCGCTAAAGATAAATTAGATTTTTAAGCAATTATACCCAGTACCTAGAGGACAGTTAGACAGCCGTGAACTCTAGATAAATTAGGTCTAATTACTCAGTAATTATTGTGGAGATTTTTGGCTTGTGAACGATTATTTTCCCCTTTAAGAATTAAGGTTATTGTTGCCATTAAAACGATGACGTTCTGGAAATAGCGTGACCAATAACTGATTGATATAGACCTTTCCGACCACCGATGCTTGATTCGGTCGGTTAGTAGTAGATGCTTGTTCTCTGGTTTCCGCAGGACTGGCCTCGGCGACCATTTCCTCGCCATCCCAAGGACTGGCCACGGTTTCGGCGACCATTTCCTCCACGGACGGGACTGGGGACACTTGACTGACTACGGGTTGCGGTTCCGGTAGAGGAGGCCTTTCCGGTTCCGATGGGGTTGCTGACACCTCGATGGTAATTTGACGGGAAGTATCTCCGATCAGGGAACCGGACGGCACGAGCGACATCGCTGCCACAGAAGCATTAAAAATCGTTGTGGTTGACCCGATACAGGCATTCTCACCGATTTCACCCTGACCGAGCATTAGAACACCTGTACCTAAAATTGCCCCTGCACCGATAGTAATCACACCCTGATAGGCGGTTAAAATTGTTCCCATACCCAGACAAGCACCCGCACCGATAATTATTTGGCTATTGGGGGCTGCTCGGAGAATCACCCCCGGAGCCACGATCGCACTCTCATCAATGGTTACATCACCATTAACATAGAATTCCGAGCGGCTAATAGGTTGAACAGGGGGTAAGGACATAATTGACAGTTACTCAGTGATCAGTGATCAGTGATCAGGGGTTAGGGGGTAGGGGTTAGAGTTTCGGGTATTTTTCCCGATCCACCAACACCTAACACCTATCTCCGTTCACCGCTCGCCGAGTCCTGAAATTAAGGGCGTTGAATAATCGATTCGAGAACACGACGTTTCGCTTGGGAGTCAATCCCGATCAGACGAACGTATTCCCCTTGATGGTCGCGCAGACAGGTTTCTAAAGCGGCCACCACATCGGATTCGCGACTGCTATCGATGGGGGTGCAGCTTTGCCAAGAACCGGTTTTAAAACGACGTTTATCCGCGTGTTCACTGCCAATTTTGTGACCTTGGTTCAACAAAGAACGAATTTGAGCGATCGTTTCTGCGGTTAAGGTACTGGTTAAAGTGGCCGTACCGCCGCCGGAGGAACCGGAAGCATAGCTTTTGAAACTCGGTTCAGCAACGGTGGCGGTTTTACCGTTGCCATTACTAGCCACCGAACCATCGGGACGCTGGATCACCGTTTCTAAAACCCGTTTTTTGGCTTTAGCATCGATACCGAGTAAGCGGACGTATTCGCCGCTATGTTCCCGTAAACAATCTTCCAAAGCAGTAATTACCTCGGATTCGCGATTGCTTTCGATCGGAGCGCAACTCTGCCAAGAACTGGTTTTAAACCGGCGTTTATCCGCGTGTTCGGTGCCGATTTTGTAGCCTTGGGCAAGCAGGGAACGAATTTGAGCGATCGTTTCCCCACTTAAGCTACCACTGCTGCTATAACTGGCTCCGTTACTAGCGGGGGCGCTGTAGCTGCTGGCTTTGCCGCTGCCGTTACTAGCGGGGGCGCTGCCGGGGCGGTGAATAATCATTTCGACGACGCGTTTTTTCGCTTGCGGGTCGATCCCGATCAGGCGGACGTACTCATCGCTATTTTCAGTCACGATCGCTTCAATATCGCGAATGATGCCCGCTTCGCTCTTGGTTTCGATCGCAGGTCCGGTTAACCAAGAACTGGTTTTAAACCGGCGTTTATCCGCGTGTTCGGTGGCGATTTTCAGCCCTTGGGCCAGCAGGGAACGCACTTGTACCGACAGGTCGGAATGGCCGTTACCGTTGCCATGACCGGCGTGGACGGCGGTGGTGGTGCGGGCCGGTTCTCCTGGGGTGTCTTCGGGGCGCTGGATAATCATTTCCAGTACGCGCCGTTTAGCGGCGGGATCGACTCCGATCAGGCGGACGTATTCGCCCTGTAGGTTTCTCAGGGAGGCTTCTAGGGATTGGGATACCTGTTCTTCGCGGCTGCCGTCGATAAAGCCGGCACTTAACCAAGAACTGGTTTTAAAGCGGCGTTTGTCAGCGTATTCTAGCCCGATTTTGTAGCCTTGGGAGAGGAGGGAGCGAACCTGCGCTCGAATGTTTGTATTTAAACTCATAGGTGTCACCGAATTTCTATATAGCGTCTCATTAGCGATGTTTATAGCGGCTGCTGGTGGCGGAGTCGCTGGGCTGTGGGCTTTGACCGGGACGCTGGGGGCAAGGTCGATATCGACAATGTGACGAGTGAAGGCTCGATCGATTTCTGTGACATCGGGTAAGCGATCGGCCTGTTGTTGGCTGGTGATCACGGAACCGGATGGCACGAATTTACCTGCGGGGATTTCCACGTCTTGAACGAGGGCGTGCATCATGACGATGCAATCGGCACCAATGCGGGCATTAAAGACGGTGGAGCGAAAACCGATAAAACAGCGATCGCCCACATAGGCAGGCCCGTGAATGAGTGCCATGTGGGTGATACAGCTGCCCCGGCCGATCCACACCGAATATTCTCGGCCGTCATCTCCCACCACACGGCTTTTTTCTAAACCGTGGATGATTGCCCCGTCCTGAATTTTGCTGTCGTCGCCAATGTGAAAGGGAGTTCCCTCATCGGCGCGGATGGAAGTCCCCGGAGCGATCACCACTCGCGCCCCGATCTCGATAGCGCCACTGAGGTTAGAGAAGGTGTGGACTTTGGCACTCTCGTCTATGCGCGTTTCCTCTGGGGATTTGGTCCGCTTTTTCGGACTAGCCGCCGTTGTGCGGACGACCATAGTTAGTCTTCCTCCATACTGAATTTGGCTGGCTGGTTGTTAATTAACTGTGTTTGGGTTCTATCGATGTTTAACCGGATTGACGAAATTCGTCCCTCTTGCTGTAGAGGGTGCGATTTTCTACGGTTATAGTGTCAATAATCCCCACCACCATCGCGTCAAGGGGGCGATTGTTCTGCCCGTCTTCGATCCGAGCCGCTCCTCCCCGGGACACTAGCACCCATTCATTAAGCCCCGCTCCGACAATATCACCCGCTACTTCGTATTTAGGCAAAAGTTGCCCTTGAGCGTCGATGAATTGCAAAAGCAGAAGTTTCACTCCCGTCATACTGCGAGGTTTCAGGGTGCTAACGACGGTTCCGCAAACTTTGGCAATTTGCATGGAATTTGTTTACACTAAAAGTTAGTTGCGCTCTAGATTCGTCTTAAAGGTTGCGGGTTAACACTTTCACGAAACTGTTCCACGGCTTCTGTATAACGAATGGGAAGAACGTATTCGAGGTTTTCGTGGGGACGGGCGATGATGTGGGTCGAGAGGACTTGACCACCTTTAACACGATTAGATGCCGCTTCTGTCCCCGCCGATACGGAGGCCTGTACTTCCGAAACGTCCCCCCGGACGATGACGGTGACGCGACCACTACCAATTTTTTCGTAACCTACTAGGGTTACGCGGGCGGCTTTTACCATGGCATCAGCCGCCTCGACGACGGCTGGGAAACCCAAGGTTTCCACCATGCCCACTGCAATTGACATAATATTTTTGTCTCCTAATGGTTGGCTTTCTTCGACTCTATAGATGCTGACCCCGAAACGGTGTTTAATAGCTGCGGAATTGCTCTACTTCTTCGGTGTAGCGAATGGGCAGCACGTATTCGAGGTTTTCGTGGGGACGGGCGATGATATGGGTAGATAGCACTTGTCCTCCGTTAACCCGGTTGGCGTTTTCCACTCCGGCAGCCACAGAAGCTTGCACTTCTGAAACGTCTCCCCGGACAATGACAGTGACGCGACCACTACCGATCTTTTCGTAACCCACTAGAGTCACCCTGGCGGCTTTGACCATGGCATCTGCCGCTTCCACAACGGCGGGAAATCCTAGGGTTTCAATCATTCCTACTGCAATTGGCATTTTTTTGTTCCTCGCTTGTCAAGCCAAACTAAACTATTAATCTCGTTAGCGTTATCAACTTTGTTTCAGTCAAATTCTTTCCTTGTTACTTTTCCTGCTCTAGCTTTGGTGGCAGTCGGGATCGTGGCAAGGTGGGGGTAAGACCATCCTAGATTTTATCTCGATCGTGACCGTTTTCATCCACTAATTTTATTTTCTAGGGCTGGTTGGTAAAAATTTGACGAGTCAGGCAAAATTATCAACCTAAAAAAAGCATAGGAAACTATGACACCTTTGACAATATAAAACATTATGATTATTTCTCATCTTCCGGTTAACGAAAGTTAATCATTCCTTTACTTCGCTCATCAGCCTCAGCAATTCTCAGGACATTTACGGACAAAACCTTTGCTATGACTGCATTTGCCCTTTAACTTCTCTCTTGGCAGCTCGACTGTCTCTGCCGGATTTACTGGCAGATAAAAGCCTATTTTTCCATGATTTCGGCTTTTTTATAATTTTTTTATACTATATACGGCTGGGGTTGGGGAGTGGGGGAGCCTTTGTCAGTGTTGCCAAAGGCACGGCGTAGCCGTCCAGTAAACAGTGATCAGTAAACAGTGAACAGTAATCAGTCAGGGTGAGAGCATCTCAAACGCTATTGACAATTAGCCAATTTTGTGAGCCGTTTGCTGTATAGTTACGAAATCGACCCATTTGGTCGATTTTTGCTTAACAATTGAGATGGCCAATTCTCCTCAAATATGGCTGAATCGCTCTCAGGGTAAGCAACTCACCTAAAGTTCATTTTGTCAAGGATTGTTAAGATGCGCTTACCCTGAGTAATCAGTGAACTGAAAACTCACATCTGATCACTGGTAACTGGTAACTGATCACTAATCACTGATTCTAGCGATCAATCTCACCTTCGTAGGGTTGGACACCGATCGAGGGATAATTATCGTGGTTAGGACTGAAAACTTCTAAGACTGCATGAGCTAACTTTTGGAAAAAGTCGGGACTCTCGTGCAAGGATTTAAGTGCCGCTTCTAATTCCGGACGGGAGAAATCGAAGCCTTGGGAGCGAGCTATCTCTAGTAATTGCTGAGGATCTTGGGTTGAACGCATTTTTTGACCCAATTCTTCGTTTTTAGCGGCTAAGGCAAAAAAGTCGAACACTTGATTTTTAGACATATAAATACTTTTCCTTTGATGATTAAAGGTGTGGCCTCGGCGGCGTGGAGGTTAAACTGCCTAGTATGGTTCATTTTTATCCTACCAGTCAGGAGATATCCTCAAAGCAAAAGTTTCGTTTTTCTTTGCTTGTATGGCTGAGTATGCTTTTTCTGGGGAGTGGCAAGCGGGAATTATGAATTATGAATTATGAATTGAGGAGTGGGGGTGTGGGGAAG
>NZ_JADEXI010000091.1:0-11790 GCF_015207185.1 Microcystis sp. LEGE 08355
CCCCACACCCCACACCCTGCCACCACCGAAAAACTTTTTCAGCAAGCCCTAAGTTAGACGGACGCAAAAAAACCTCGGCGCTCATCCCGAGGTGAATTTAGGAGATTTGAGCTTATGTTGACGTAAAGTTGACGGGAATTAGCTAAGGGCGTTGATCACATAATCGATGTAGGAATTAGCTTCTACAGCAGCATCCCCAGTTAATCCGTGATTGGTTTTGATGTATTTTAAGGCTTCGATATACCAGCTAGGAGATAGTTCAAAAGCACTATTAATTTCACTCAAACCGGCGACCAGATATTCATCGATCGGGCCTGTACCTCCTACCACGAGGGCATAGGTAATAATTCGGATATAGTAGCCGATATCGCGAACGCACTTGGATTTCCCTCGCTCATCGTAGGCATAGTTCGGCCCCTGGAGTTGGGTGGTGTAGGGAAATTTTTGATAGACAGCGTTGGCTGCTTCTTGGGCTAAACTGGGGGCTTTTTGGGCGAGGATTTTTACCGCTTCTAGGGTGATGGCGGCCTGACGGAAACGACCGAAGGCTACTTGTAATTCAGCACTGCTGAGAAAACGTCCTTGGGAATCGGCAGTAGCCACCGCTTCGGTTAAAGGTGTTTTGGTCATGGATGGGATTGCTCCTACAAAAGTTTAATCGGATTGAGATAAGAAAGTCACAGCATCAGGAAACTGCCGCCGCCGCTCGATCGAAGTAAGAAGCGACTTCTGCTAGTAAAGAACTGCAATCCCCGCGAGTGATCCCGTTGGGATCGGCCGCTAGGGCAAGGGAAGCGTCCTTGAGCTTGAGAATTCCGGCCGCAACAGAAGCTCCCGGAACTCCCAGGGCGACGTAGGTTTCCCGGAGACCGTTCAAGGCGCGATCATCGAGGATGCTGGCATCGCCGGTGAAGGTGGCATAGGTAACGTAGCGCAGGATAATTTCCAAATCCCGCAAGCAGGCGGCGGCACGACGGTTGGTATAGGCGTTGCCACCGGGGGCAACTAAAACGGGCTGTTCTGAAAACAAACTACGCGCGGCATCGGTAACGATCGCAGAAGAATTACTGGAAAGACGATTGACCACATCCACGCGTTTATTACCATCTTTGACGAAGGCAATTAGGGCATTGACTTGATTCTCGCTTAGGTATTCCCCCCGGGTATCGGCCTGGGAAACGACTTTGGCAAAGGCATCTAACACCATAGTTTTCATCTCCTATAATGATGATTGGTTTCGGCAAAATATCGAGGTTGATTTTTCTGGCTTTTCTTTATTTTTCCGATAAAGTATCTAGAAGTTTTTCTCTTGGGACTATAATATCGTCCCAGAAAAAAGTTTTGCTCTCCCTTGGCCAGATTTTTTTGTATATCGAGGAACAATTTTTGTTAATTGAATTTAGCGTTGTTATCCGCTCCTAGATAGACTTCGTTTTTGCCATGAATTATTTTATAGAACATATTTTCACCTTTATTTATTAAAAATTGTTTCTCAAAAAAGTGGCAAAAAAATAATTTTTTAGTATAAATATCAGAAAACTTTCCTAAATGTGTAACTCTATACCAAGAAAAAGTATCACTCTTTTCATCTCTCTAATAATTCGTTTAAGTTATTTAAACAAATGTGCTTTCATATACTAATAATAATTAACTAAATTGAGAGAAATGTCCCAAGACAATTTTGCCGATTGTGCTTCGATATACAAAAAAGTGGCAAGGCAATAAAAATCGACAGGGATTATCCCCGCCGAGGCACTGTACTTCAATCCAAAGAGTATTGTAAAACAATTTAAATACAGATATAATCAAAAATAGCCAACAAGTATAAAGCAAGTGGGATTATGCCGATCGCAAGAGACATCACCCAATTGGTAGGACGGACACCCCTAGTCCAACTGAATCGAATCCCAGTAGCAGAGGGAGTAAAAGCCCGCATCGTCGTCAAACTGGAAAGTATGAACCCCGCCGCCTCGGTTAAAGATCGCATTGGTGTCAGTATGGTGGAGGACGCGGAAGCCGCCGGACTAATTCACCCCGATAAAACAATTCTGGTGGAACCCACTTCAGGTAATACCGGCATCGCCCTGGCCATGGTGGCGGCGGCCAAAGGCTATCGCCTAGTCCTGACTATGCCCGAAACCATGAGTTTAGAACGACGGGCGATGTTAAAAGCTTACGGGGCGCAATTAGAATTAACCCCGGGTAGCCAAGGCATGAAAGGAGCGATCGCCCGGGCTGAGGAAATAGTCGAAAACACCCCCAACGCCTATAGTTTGCAACAGTTCCGCAACCCAGCCAACCCGAAAATTCACCGAGAAACCACCGCCGAAGAAATCTGGGCTGATACCGACGGCCTGGTAGATATCGTTATCGGTGGCGTGGGAACCGGGGGAACCATTACCGGTATTGCCGAAACCATTAAACCCCGTCGTCCCCAATTTCAAGCGATCGCAGTTGAACCCGCTAATAGTCCCGTCTTATCGGGAGGACAACCGGGACCGCACAAAATCCAAGGCATCGGGGCCGGTTTTATTCCGGCCATTTTCCGACCGGAATTAATCGATGAGGTGATTATCGTCGATGATACAGAGGCTTTCGCCTACGCGCGACGGTTAGCTCGTCAGGAGGGACTACTATCGGGCATCTCGGCCGGGGCGGCTTTATGGGCGGCGATTCAGGTGGGCAAAAGACCCGAAAACGAAGATAAATTAATCGTCATGATTCAGCCTAGTTTCGGGGAACGTTACCTCAGCACGGCCCTGTTTAAAGACCTCGAAGATATCGACTAATAGGAAAATAAATTGATGGAATTTGAAACGAGGGCGATTCATGGGGGGCAAGAACCAGACTCTAGCCATGGTGCGGTAACGATTCCCATTTATCTCACTTCCACCTATAACACCGGCTTTACTACGATTATCGATTGGGATCGAGAATAGGAACGATTTAAAGCGGGATCTGGAAAAGGCCTTGATTGGTTAGGCGAAGTTTTTATCTCATTTGATGGGTTAAGCCATGTTTTTTGACTCGGAAGATTGGCAAACGATTATTTTTCGGCTGAGTATGGCTATGGCCGTCGGCTGTCTGATTGGTTATAACCGACAGCGAGGCGGTCGTCCGGCTGGATTGAGAACTTTTATCATCGTTAGTCTCGGGGCCGCCATGTTCGTGATGATTCCCCTACAAGCGGAGGGAGATGTGGGTTATGCGTCTTCTAATGCTCTCAGTCGTACTATTCAAGGGGTCGCTTCTGGTGTCGGTTTTTTAGGGGCGGGAATCATCCTACAACAATCCCATCGGGAACTAAATAAGGTACAAGTGAAAGGTTTGACTTCGGCGGCGACTATCTGGTTAGCGGCAGGATTAGGCGCCGCTTCTGGCTGCGGTTTATGGCAGATGGTTCTGGTGGGAACTTTTTTCACTCTCTCCACCCTCAGTGGCATTAAACGACTGAAGAAAAAACAACCCTTAGCCAAATATATTAAAGCTCGTAAAAAAATATCTCCGATTAATCAAGAAATAGACTCATCGGATAGTTCAGCGTCTCATTAATAAATAAAAGTCATAAAAATTATTTTTTATGAGAGAGAAAAAGTTTGTCTTTACTGGCTTTTACCTCAAAAAGATTATATTTTTTCTGCAATTTATTGGTCAGAAAATATAATAAATTGTTTATAAAATTTATTATAAACAAACACAAAACAAAAATTTTATGTGATAATATTTAGACAGAGTAACCACTTTTCTGAACAGGAGAAAATTCAACTATGATCAACCGAAATAAGAGCTTTCAAAGCCTCAAAAATCAAGTTTTCCGGCTGCTGATTTTCCTCTTAACTGTCACTTTGCTCCTCGGGGGAAGAGGAAATGCGATCGCCTTGCCCCTACTCCCCGAACAGTTGGCCGTCATCGACCGTGCCACGGCAACGGGTGGCACTGTGGTGGAACCGGTCAAGAAAAAAAATGAGGTTTCTAGCCCAAAAATTCTGGAAGATGCCCAAATTGCCTATGAAAAAGCCATCCAAGCGGCAAAATCGGCTATTGATGACCTAAAGGCTCAACTGGCCGCTCCTTCTCTCGACAAGAAGATTATCGAAGCTCAACAGGACAACCTGGAGGACTTAGCGGACAATATTGACGATCTAGGGGAAAAAGTGAGTAAATTTACGAAAAAATTGACCAAATCTGGGGCTAAACTCAGTGAAACCCTGCAAAACAACCTTATTACCCTAGAAAAGAGCCTCGTTAATACCTCCGAGACGATCGATATCTTAGCCGACGACACCGAACGACTCAAAGACAATGCTTCCCCTTTCCTGAAAACTCGCGTGGAAAAGACCATCGACGCAGTTAAACAAACTCTACAGGAAAGCGATCGAGCTTGGCAAGAACTGATCTCCTCGGCCACCACGGAACTGGAGAAGACTAACACCCCGAAATAAATAGGGCTTGCAAGGGCATAAAATCAGTCTTTTTTGGGGTAATTATCGTTTTTACCCCAAAATTCTTCCAAAAAGCCTTAACTCGTCTAAAAAGCCCCTTTATCGACGACCTTGTGCTTTTGACTAGCTAAGTACCTCATCAAAATTAATTACCAATCATGACGCTTACCTATCAACCACCAACCCCCCATCGCTGGCACTTTGATAATCGGGCGATTTTGCCCCTTAGAAACCCTAATTTCTGGAAAATAGAGAGTGGAGTCGTAAAAACCTCCACCTGGTTAGAAGATGGAACCCTGATCGTCTTGGGATTGTGGGGACCTGGCAATTTTGTTGGCAAAACCCTAGAGAGAGTCAATCCCTATCAAGTTGAGTGCATCACTCCAGTACAAGCAGTTTCCTTTTCCACAGTTGAGAGTTATCAAATGGCAGAAATTCTGCTGTCTCATCTTCAGCAAGCACAAGAACTAAGTATTATTCGTAGCTACAAACGTACTGATGTTATGGTTGTGAAATTACTGTCATGGTTAGGCAATCAATTTGGTAAACAAACTGGTACTGGACAATTAATTGATGTGCGTCTAACTCATCAGGATATCGCTGACTTATTAGGAACCACTAGAGTCACAATTACCCGCGCACTTAATCATCTTGAACAACAGGGGGCTGTGGAACGTCTTCCCGTCCATCGTCTTCTTTTACGAGAGGAGGAAATCTGGCACTACGAGATTTAGAATGGGGAGGATTATCTCTTTTTTCAATCTATGAATTGGTTAGTAACCCTTTTAATTACTAGCGTCACGAGTTTTGTGGCCACAAATCTTGATGATCTGATGGTGCTAATGTTGTTTTTCTCGCGACTTAATGCTAATTTTCGACCTCGACACCTGATTGTTGGTCAATACCTCGGTTTTACCCTGATTCTCCTAGCTAGTTCCCTCGGTTTACTATTTGGGTTACTGGTTTCTAAAGAATGGATTGGTCTATTAGGATTTATCCCTCTGATTATCGGCATTAAACAACTTTTGTCAAGGGAAAATGAGGATTACATTCAAGAAGTAAGAGAAGATGTTAATTATTCTAAAAATCGCTCCTTTATTCCTCGTTTTCCCTCCCAAACCTATTACGTTGCCGCCGTGACTGTGGCTAATGGTGGTGATAATATTGGTATTTATACCTCTCTTTTTGCCAATAATTCCCCGATGCACGTCTTAATTATCATGATAATTTTTTATCTCATGATGGGGATTTGGTGCGCCCTAGCCTATTTTTTGATTACCCATCCCAGGATAGCTAAAGTGGTTACAAACTACGGACATAAAATTAGTCCTTTTATCTATATTATTCTAGGTATTTATATCTTAATTGACAGCAAATCCTATCGTTTATTTTTAATGTCTTAACCAAGAATGCCTAAAAATCGTCTTTTAAGTAGGGAGGCAAAATTATTTGTAGGATGGGTTAGCGGTAGCGTAACCCATGCAGGCGTTGGGTTTCATGCTTCAACCCAACCTACGTTCTCTTGAAAAGTTATAAAAGGATTTGTTATGAGAATTAAAAAACAACAGATAGCGGCCGAAGCTTCCTGCAAAAACCGGCGAGTTAATACTATTTTTCAACAAATGGGCATCGCCTATCGATGACCGAAATGCTCAACTAAACGCATCTTATCTCCCCAAGGACACCCTTACCATACCCCTTATCTATGAGCTACATTGACCGGAATCAATTTTCTGCAACTTTCGACATCGCCATTATCGGGGGAGGATTTAGTGGCTCCCTCGTGACAGCGAACCTGTTGCGCGACACAGGGACTCCATTATCGATCGCCCTGATCGAGCGCCGAAAACCCCTCGGTACGGGGATCGCCTACGGAACGCGAGATAGCGGCCACCTGCTCAATATTCCCGCAGGCAAAATGAGCGCCTTCGAGGACGATCCCGAACATTTCCTCCACTGGTTAGCAGATAACGGCTATCGATCGATCGATCCGGCCAGCTTCGTACCGCGTCTAGTGTACGGCAAATACATCCGATCGATCCTAGAAGAAGCGCGGGACAACGCCATTGCCGATCACCGTCTGGAGACATTTACCGATGCGGCGATCGATCTGGTACTCGACGGGGAAAAAGCGACAATTACCCTCAAAGGAGGCAAGAAAATCAGCGCCGCTAAAGTAGTTCTGGCGCTGGGCAATTTTCCCGCAACGGTTCCCCAACCCCTCGCGTCTCTCAATTCCCCCTATCTCCGCGACGCTTGGGAGACGGACACACTCGCCGAGCTAAAACCCGACGGGACGATTCTGCTCGTCGGTACGGGGTTAACGATGGTGGATATGGTGGTTTCCCTGGCACAAAGGGGATTCACGGGCAAAATCCAGGCAGTTTCCCGTCATGGCCTGATCCCCCGATCGCACCGACCCACCGATCCCTATCCCCCGTTCCTCACCCTCGAAACCGCACCCCGGACCACGCGGGGACTCCTAGGGCGAATTCGCGCGGAGGTAAAAACCGCCGAGAGTCAAGGTCACGACTGGCGGGCCGTTTTAAACGCCTTACGTCCGATATCTCAAGGTCTATGGCATTCTCTGCCGATAGCCGAACGCGCCAGATTTCTACGCCACCTGAAAGCCTATTGGGAGGTTCTTCGCCATCGCGTCGCCGACGAGATCGCCGGTATCCTCGATCAGGCCGTAGAATCGGGACAATTAACCTATCATGGGGGAAGAATTGAAAGTGCTGAGGATAAAAACGGCTGTGTAGAGGTTACTATCCGTCAACGGGGAACGGGAAACCTGTTAAACCTACCGGTCGATCGAATTATTAACTGTACCGGCGCGAGTAACGATTACCGGACCATAACCGATCCCCTCGTCGTTCATCTTCGCCAACGGGGGTTAATCCGTCCCCATCCCCTAGGTTGTGGCATCGAAACCGCGGACAACGGGGCAATTCTCGGCGCAGACGGTACGGCATCGAACACGCTGTACAGCTTGGGAAATCCCCGCAAAGGCGATCTCTGGGAAACCACCGCCATTCCCGAACTGCGTTTACAGGCGGCCGAACTGGCCCGGGATTTGTTGCGATCGCTGAAAGAGAGAATTTCTCTCCCCACGGCCTACTCGATCGCATTCGGGCCGGCAGCGCCGATTTTCCGCCAGCTTTTCGATAGGGAATCGAGTACCTACACCTATCTGATCGCTGATTCGGGTACGGGGGAGGCGATTTTAATCGATCCGGTCCTGGAACAGGTCGATCGCGATCGGCAGATTCTTTGGCAGTTGGGGTTAACTCTAGGCTACACGATGGAAACCCATGTCCACGCCGACCATATCACCGGAGCGCACCGCTTACGGGAGTTAACCAACTGTTCGATCCTCGTTCCCGAAAATGCGGAAGTGAGCGATATCGATGGTTATGTGCGCGATGGCGATATCTGGATCGTGGCAGGTCAGCAGCTAAAAGCGATCGCTACTCCGGGCCACACCGATAGTCATATAGCCTATCTCATCGATGAAAAACGCCTATTAACGGGGGATGCACTCTTAATTCGCAGTTGTGGTCGTACCGATTTTCAGAACGGTTCGCCGGAGGTGCTATACAAGACGGTGACGGAGAAGTTATTCACTCTCCCCGATGATACGCTTGTTTATCCCTGTCACGATTATCTGGGAAGAACGGTCTCCTCGATCGGTGAGGAAAAGCGCTGGAATCCCCGTTTTGCCGGCCGCAATCGTGAGGATTTTATTCAGTTAATGAATAATCTCAATCTACCCTATCCCAAGAAGATGACCGCGGCCTTAAGTGCCAACGCACGGGGTGGTAAGGTGGTTTTCGTCATGGATTATCAGATATAAACGGGCAAGCGATACTCAAAAGCCGCTCGATTTCTAGTGCTTCGCTCGGAATGTGACAGATCGTCCGTGGACTCATCGTCTATGTTCGGTCAGGATAGAGCTATGGACGAAAACAAGGCAAAAATTTTAAAAGCGTTGGGTTCGTTAGTAAGACAACACAGAGAAAATCTAGGTATTTCCCAAGAAGAACTAGCGACACGCTCGAATCTAGATAGAACATATATTTCTGGCATCGAGCGCGGGATTCGCAATCCTTCTGTAACCGCTCTTGTTAGTCTGGCGAACGGAATGAACCTCAATGTCTCCAATCTATTAGAAGGCTTGGAAAACAAAGTTAATCAAACCAATGGAAAAGATCGTACAACACGGACAACGTAGACACTCAAAAGCTTCCGAAAGTTACATAGATGTTACTTTTCGATATGATGACGGTACGATTTGGGAAGGCGCGATTCCAGTTGAGTATAGACGTACTGGCGTAGATCTGGCCGAATCTTCGGCAATCGAAGAATATCTTCAGCAAGCTTTTCTATACTGTCATCCGAGTAATTATCCGAAGTGGAGACAAGAACAAGAGGTCTTCTGGTTACAGAAAGAAGCGGAAGTAACAAAATCATTCTTTGATGTACTCATCACTTTTAAATGGACTTGTGTTGCTTGTCAATTACCCCCGAATCCGAATTGGGCTAGAAGGATTCAAGATTTAAAAGAAATGGGATATACGATCGCAACTCATACATCAAAAAAATGCCCGACTTGTGGTTCCAAGAAAACGCATATTATACTTGTTCCTCTACCTCGTGGTGGAATATCTGGATACGAAGTATGGTCGTCATCCCTACGAAAGAAAATCATTGATCTGCTCGGTGGTTATGATGCTTACGAGGGTAAGACTGTAGGGAAAGATAATCTGTTACCCGACCATAAATTTCCAGAAATTCGTTGGGGAAACGATACGAGACGAGATTCATTAGAGCATTTGGCCGATACGGAGATTCGAGAACAATTTCAACTTTTGACGAATCAGCGCAATTTACAGAAGCGTGAAGTCTGCCGTAAATGCTACCAAACAGGGGATCGGGGCTATCCCTTCGGTATCCAATACTATTATGAGGGTGATAAAAAATGGCCGGATACCATTCCAAAAAGTGGAAAAGCGGCGGAAGTAGGGTGTAGTGGCTGTGGATGGTATGATTTGCAGAAATGGAGAATTGCTCTCAACCGCAAGCTATCGGATTTAAATTCTGATTAATCTGCGATTCTTGCTCTAGCTGTAAAGCAACTTTGTTGAGATAAGGAATTAAAGCGTATCCGATACATTCGGCTAAACGTGGGGGAACCGCATTACCAATTTGCCACATAGCTTTTTTCATGGTTCCCTCAAAAATAAACGAATCGGGGAAAGATTGAAGTCTGGCCATTTCACGGGCGGAAATAACTCGATTAAGATGGGGATGAATATGTGTACCTCCATGATTTTCTTTGATGGTCATACTCGGTTTGCCTGGATACTGGCGCTTAAAAGCATCAACGTAGGTTTCATAGAGAGAACCACCGGGGGGTACTCGTGCGATCCGTTCCATATACTTCGAGGAATGGCGTGTCCATTCATGATTAATTTCGGGAATAGGCGTGTAAGCAGGTAAATCGGAAATAGCCGACTCTATCGGAATATATTGATGAGGTAGTAATTGAGGTTGAGGATAAGGATTAGGTAGATCGAATCTATTAGCTATAAAAATTGCTCTCGGTCTAATTTGAGGAATTCCATAAGCGGCAGATTCAAGAATAGCGATCGAAATATTAGAATAACCGATCGATTCAAACTCTTCTAAGATAGTTTCTTTCACCTTGCCTTTTTGCATCGTGAGAATCCCGGGCACATTTTCCATGACGACATACCAAGGCTGAATTTCAGAAACCACTCTTATAAACTCTTTAAATAATTGATTTCGAGGATCATTGGGATCTCGTTTACCAGCGACCGAAAAACCCTGACACGGCGGACCTCCAACCACTAAATGTATATCGGGTGAGCCTGCCAAAATAAGCCATTTCTCTGCTTGAAAGTCATGAATATCACCACAGAAATGATGGCATTGTGGGAAGTTGTACCGATGTGTTAATGAAGCGACAGGATTGATTTCAACACTTGCTGCTGGATGAAAATTTGCCTGAACTAAACCTTGAGTTATGCCACCAGCACCACAAAATAAATCAATGAAGTTATAAGTTAGATGAGGAGCGATCGGACAATTAACATCCACAAAAACTTGATGTAAATCACGCTTGATGGTCAGTAGTTCCCGTTGAATTTTTTCATAACGTCCTAATTTGACTTTTTTCGTCTTTTCAATATCTTGATTATTTTGAGGGAATAATGATAATTGAAGTTCTGACATTGCTCTGACTTGAATATATATGGTTTATTGTGACACATCGTCCACAAAAAATCAAGTCACGCCTATGGAAGGTAGAGTAACAAAGTCAAGCTACTTTTAACCTAGTCGTCATCAATCCCCGATCGCTCTCTACCCCACCATCCCCAACCGCGGACCATTTCCCATTTCCCAGCCATTCGCAAAAGTGACGAGAAGATCATTCAACGCATCCATATCACCATCCATTAAAAACGCGTCGTGACCGTGCGGCGATCGCAACCAGAATAATTCAGAATTGGGGATATATTTCGCCAACTCCTCTTGTTCTACGGGAGGATAAAGAAGATCCGAATCGATAGCCACGATCGCCGTCGGTTGTTGAATCGACTGTAAAACCGATTCGTAACTCCTTCCCAAACGCGTGACATCATGACGATCCATCGCCCTACTTAAGGTGATATAAGCATTGGCATCAAAACGTTCGACTAACTTTTTCCCCTGATATTCTAAATAGCGGGCGATCGTGAACTCTCCCCCCTCCCCGTACTCGCGGCCGAAACGGGACTCGAAACTGGCGTGCGATCGGTAGGTAGTCATCGCCATCATCCGGGCCGCCGATAAACCCCGGGCCGGAGGGCGATCGAGCGCATAATTTCCCCCTTGCCAATGGGGATCGGCATAGATCGCTCCCCTTTGAGCCTCTCCCAGCGCAATACACCAGGCCGAATGTCGTCCCGAAGCGGCGATGACAGCGATCGAGCGCGTCCTCTCCGGGTACAGTAGCGCCCACTCCAAAACCTGCATCCCTCCCAAGGATCCCCCGATCACCAACCGCAAAGACTCGATCCCCAATGCGTCCACCAACAGCCGTTGTAGGTGAACCAGATCCCGAATGGTAATCTCCGGGAAAGTCGGGCCGTAGGGTTTACCGGTACGGGGATCGATCGAAGTGGGGCCAGTCGTCCCGTAGCAACTGCCGAGAATATTGCTACAGACAATAAAATCCCGGGTCGGATCGAGAACGCGTCCGGTTCCTAACAAAGGTTCCCACCAAGCTTCCACGTCGGCCCATCCCGTGAAGGCATGACAGACAATAACCCCGTTATCCCGC
>NZ_JADEXI010000092.1:0-11715 GCF_015207185.1 Microcystis sp. LEGE 08355
TTTTTTAATTTCTCTCCCAATTCTCTAGCTGCTTCTTTACCAGGAACTAAAGCCATAATCACATTAGGAAATCCAGCCGTACTTAAACTTGTAGAAATGCCATTATCAAATCTACCAACTGGAGATGTTCCGTCTTGAAAATAAGCAAAATTAGCTGCAAAATCTGGATATTTTTTAACAATTAAAGCATCGATAATTTCTTGACTCCAAAGAGAAGGAGTAATCACAGCATCAGACCCATAAGTTTCGGCAATATACCAACAAAGTTTAACACTGAGATAGTGCAGTAGATAGGAACCTGCCCAAAAATCGACAAATTTTCGGGATGCTTTGATAAATTCTTGTACTGGGGAAAAGGTAAAGAGAAAAAGATAGGGATGTTGGGATTTACCTCCTTCTTGCCAATGTTCGGGATACATCGCCCCAACTAGAGCGGAAACGGTACTTTTGTAACTATGTAGGGGACAATCAGGAAGGATGCTGTGAGCAGGATAGAGGAAAAAATCATTCTGGTTTTGTCGGATGAGTTCGGGATAAAATCGCCAAAACCACCAAAATAGTTTTTCTATATCCGTTTCTGAGGTAATTTCTGCGGGAATTTCTGGTCTTAAGTCTTGTGAAGTAATATTTCGAGTTTGTCCACTGATGGGATGTTTCACGCTATTAATATTAGTGCCTTGAGCCTCTCCTAGATTAACGCGATCAGATGAACTAGCTATTTGCAGGGGTAACTCTTCTATCTGTCCTTGTAACTCTTCTGGGTGAATAGACTGTAATTGTTGCAAAATGTAGTGGTCTTTTAGCAAGGCACGAAGTTTACGAGAATAGAAATTTTTTGAATTAATAGGGGACTCTGATTCTGGCATAATCATAAATTGCTAAGGCCTCTCTTTAAACTTTATCACGAAAACAAAGATAGTTAAGCAAAATAATTGATTAACTATAGCATCTGACAGGGGGACAAACTAACCTAGAGAGCATCTCATTTATGCAAGTGAGTAATTATACTTGTCCTAACACTGGTTTCTAGCAAGGCTTTCAAAATAGCTTGACGTAAAGATTTAAGGGTTATAAAGGTGAGATGGTACTAGGGCAATGATCGCATAGGCATTAGCGTGGAAGAAATTTTATTGTTTCATGCCGATGGAATGGGGGGTTTCTCAACATTTTTCGTGGGTTAGACACAATGCCTGAAAATCTAGAGTTTTCGTTGAGGTGCGTCGATGCCTTGCCCAGCAAGGCTTTGAGCCTTATGACTGAGGTAACTATTGAGAATTATTATTAATAATGTCTATGCTTTTCAATATCCCACGAAAAATTGCTGTACAATCCTTATACAGCCTAGTTTTGCCAAGCTAGTCTTTTAACTTCTTAGCAAGTTTAATTAATGGAAACGTGATGTTAGAGATTTCTTTCGAAATCATATGTTTTTCTTTTAACTTCTTAGCAAGTTTAATTAATGGAAACAATTAAGTTTTTGTAGCCGTCCTTGAAGTTGTTTTTTCGCTTCCTCATCTTTTAACTTCTTAGCAAGTTTAATTAATGGAAACTTGAGTATTGTCAGGATGCGGCGTTTTTTTAGTTGAACCTTTTAACTTCTTAGCAAGTTTAATTAATGGAAACGTTAAATTTTGCGAAGTAAATAACCCGCACCCCGACTTTTAACTTCTTAGCAAGTTTAATTAATGGAAACCATCCAAGTAGGGGCAATTCATGAATTGCCCCTACTGCTTTTAACTTCTTAGCAAGTTTAATTAATGGAAACAAATGAGTGCGGTTATCAGTCATTTGTTCCTCGACTTTTAACTTCTTAGCAAGTTTAATTAATGGAAACATCTTCAACATTGGGATCGGGGATTTCTTGTTCTTGCGAACCTTTTAACTTCTTAGCAAGTTTAATTAATGGAAACTCCGCTGTGTTTCGGTGAGAGGCTTATGAATGACTACTTTTAACTTCTTAGCAAGTTTAATTAATGGAAACGACCCATTGGTGGGGTTTCATGCTCGTCCTTCTCCTTTTAACTTCTTAGCAAGTTTAATTAATGGAAACCATTGCTCCGGGGTAGAAGACCATGAAGACGAAGAGCTTTTAACTTCTTAGCAAGTTTAATTAATGGAAACAAAAAACAAAAAACACAAGCAAAATCATTGTTGATTACCCAACTTTTAACTTCTTAGCAAGTTTAATTAATGGAAACTCCTGCACCTCGGTTAACACGTGTAGTGAATGCCAAAGCATCTTTTAACTTCTTAGCAAGTTTAATTAATGGAAACTTTGCAAGCCTGATACCAGCAGTTGTCATAGTCATCCTTTTAACTTCTTAGCAAGTTTAATTAATGGAAACACTTTAGGCCAGACTGAACGCATCACTTGTATTTTGCGTCTTTTAACTTCTTAGCAAGTTTAATTAATGGAAACATAATCGTCATCGTCCAAAACATAAATTCGGACCGTTTGCTTTTAACTTCTTAGCAAGTTTAATTAATGGAAACACAGGAGGTTCACGAGGAACTTCCCGAAGTCCGTAATTTTCTTTTAACTTCTTAGCAAGTTTAATTAATGGAAACCCGTTAAACAGCACACAAATTTTCATTTTTTTTTCCTTTTAACTTCTTAGCAAGTTTAATTAATGGAAACTTTTCTTTTCCCCTTTTTTTTTGGTAGGTTTGGAGGGAGCTTTTAACTTCTTAGCAAGTTTAATTAATGGAAACACCTTCAGGATCGACAAAACTCAGATCCCAATCACCAAAACTTTTAACTTCTTAGCAAGTTTAATTAATGGAAACCATCCAAGTAGGGGCAATTCATGAATTGCCCCTACTGCTTTTAACTTCTTAGCAAGTTTAATTAATGGAAACCCTTGTTGTTGCAAAGCAAGATACTCGGCTCTTCTAGGTTGTGTGTGAGGATGGTATAATAATAATACAGAACAGGAGGTGGGTTATCTGGATAAATTTTAATCAACTCCTCAATTTATCAAATGTAACAGGTTCTTCGGTTTGTGGTATGCAATGGGGGAGAGTTATAAGAGATAGAACTCTTATAGAGAAAGATATTTAGCGATTTTTGTTTTGTCAATTGTTTTTATCTAGAGCGAACTAATCAATTAAGTCTGTTGCCAGATAAGGATTTAGTCAATTTATGCCCTCTGATCGAATCATACCAAGTAACGAAGAACCATATTTCTGAAACAGTTGAGGTTATTAGTAAAGCCAGACCCGTTTACATCAACGAGGCATAACATCGTTGAGAGAGAGTTGAAGATCGGGAAAAATAGGAGAGGAAATCAGTTCTCCCAAACGGTATTGTTGTTGCCGATAAACTTCATCAAGTAGTTGACAGACGGTAAAAGTGGGTTGTTTGGGTTTGCCGATAAAGGCAATTCCTCCTAATCCGCGATAATCGACGATCCAATATTCAGGAATTCCAAAAAGCGCGTATTCTTCCACCTTACGAGCGTAATCGGTCTCCCAATTGCTACTGACCACCTCGACAACTAATTGAATCGATCGGGGTAGGGTAATTACAGGTTCTTTGTCCCACAGGGGTTCTAGAGCGAGAACGGTCTCATCGAGAACGACAACATCGGGACGACGAGCCGTGGCTGCGTCGGTAAAAGGGCGGATCAGACAGGTTCGGGGAATGAACCAAGGTTTTCGCGCTTTAATTAAAGCCATACCGATGTGGGTCGCTATTTTACCGCTAACCGTTTCATGCGGCCCGGTCGGTTCCATATCGATTAATTCTCCATCGGCTAATTCATAGCGAAATTCATTGCCATATTTTTGTAAAAAATCCTCGAATATCAGAGGTTTTTGGGATAGGTAAGTCATCTGCACTCCCGATGGCAAAGCCCCTCAAGATAACGATTTGTAATTAGTTGAATTATATACCAATTTTCAAGTCAATTTTAGCATCGGCGGGCATCCCGGGTTTAGCGTAGGTTTCCGACTGATCGATCGCTAATCTGACACCAAACACCTGCCGGACGCGATCTTTTTGGAAGTAAATATTTTCGGGAGTAAAGGCAGCTTTTAGATCGATCGCACTAACTTTAGCAGCTAAGGGGCGATCGGGATCGGAGTCGAGAAATACCTGCGCTGGTTTGCCCACATAAATTTTGCCGATGTCCCCTTCTGGTATATAGGCGCGCAGATAGATCGATTGGGGATCGATGACGGTGAGCAGGGTTTTCCCACTGCTAACTACGGCCCCCGGTTGCAAGGGACGATCCTGAACGATGCCATTAATCGGGCTTTTTACCTGCATGGAGTCGAGACGTTTTTGTAATTGTTGTTGATTAGCGATCGCCGCTTGTAAATTTGCCCGGGCTATGGCTAATCGGGCCTTGGCTTGTTCTTTTTGTTGTTGGTAAGCGCTTAACTGATTACTGCGAATGACGGAATTAAGGGCTGTGGAACGGGTTTGGGCTAAATTTCCCTGGGCTGCTAGCAGTTGCTGCCTGGCAGTGTTAACGGCGGCTTGTCGTGCCACGAGAGTCGCTTTAGCGGTGTCTAAGTCTGCTTTGGCCGCGTCGGCATCGGTACGGGTGCGATCGAATTGTTGCTGGCTAACTACTCCTTGCCTAAATAGTTGATCGTAACGTTCTCGATCGGCTAAAGCCAGTTTTAATTGGGCTTCTGCCCTGATTATTGCCGCTTCTGCCTGTTTTACCTCCGCTTTGGCCTGTTCTACTGCCGCTTGACTGGCAGCAACGTTGGCGCTCGCTTGGCTAACTCGTCCGGAGGAGTCTTCTTTTGCTTGCACTAAGTTCGCTGCCGCTTCTTGAATGCGACTTTCGGCCACGCTAATATCTAACAATGCTTGTGCTTCCTCTTGTCGGGCGGCGTTAACGGACGCAATCGCTGCTTGCAGTTGTTGATTAACTTCCTCATCGACGATTACTGCGATCACTTGTCCTGCTTTGACTCGATCGCCCTCCCGGACTAAAATTTGATCTACTCGTCCGCCAGTTTTTGCCCCGATATCAGTTTCGTCTGCTTCAATCCTGCCACTGACATTGAGTACCGTAGCTGGGGGGACCGGGGCAAAATGTCGCCAACCGAGATAACCGGCGGCAATCACAACAGCTAGGGGCAACAGCAACCGCGGGTTGAATTGCCGTTTTTCCGGGGCTACCGGCAAGTTAGGAACGGGGTGCGATCGAGCCATTACCTTTATCTCTCAAATTTGGCCAAGGTTGATACTTCGATCTTAAACGATCACTAGGGTCGCAATTTTTGAGAACTTATAGCGTTTCCCAATCTCATGAGGTACAGCAAAATCTTAACTCCTCACTCCTGACTTGTCAAAACCTAAGACTCTGTACCTCACAACTATGGGAATTGCTATATAAGTAGTCGTGGACAATTAATTTCCTAGTTGAGACAGGAGACCTTTCAGTTATCAGTAAGTGATCAGTGAATTTAAAACTCACATCTGATAACTGGTAACTGATCAATGAAACTGATTCAAGGCTTACGGCTGACAGCTAACAGCTTAGAACTGTAATTAATTTTGCTTAGGTAGTAAAATTAACTAGCAAAATACCAATTTTCCATAGTATTTGAGATGCGCTTATCCTGATCTAATACTAAATCCAGTTATTAAAAACTGATTATTTATTCCCTTTTGCCTTTTGCCTCTCCTCATAACTAGCCTGTACTCAACGGATTTAGTATAATCTGTAATGATGGGATCAATTAGTTTTTCTTGGCATCGGCTTAAACCTCGTCTATTTTCCCTAGAAAATCTTGCCGATAAAACTACTAACTAACTACTTTTCTAATCAAGGTTTAAGGTTAAGAGTGATTAAAGTAAGCTTAACCAAATTTTAACCCAAAAAAACTAAAATATTTCTAGATTTAAAAGTAATATTTGTGCCTTAAACTATATTTTGAAGAAAGTTCAACTTTCCCAATTGTGCAGGATTCTTCAACCAGAAAACTTATGATATTCGGTTCTTCGTTACTTGGTATGGTTCGATAGGGGGGCATAAATCGACTAAATCCTTATCTGGCAAGAGATTTAATTGATTAGTTCGCTCTAGATAAAAAACAATTAACAAAAATCGCTAAATGCCTTTCTATATAAGGGTTCCATCCCTTATAACCCCTGTCCATTGCATAACACAAACCGAAGAGCCTACTGTTTTCTGATCAACTAATCGCTGCAATTCTTAAATCTTGTGTTCCTATACGAATTTTTTGCTCCCGTAATTCTCTGAAATGATAATGAGCTTCTAAAGTATAGTTAACAATTTTAAATTTGCTCAGATAATTAACTACATCTCTCCAACCTTGATACCCTTTGATTAACTTTTCATATTGATTGCTTTGAGAGTATTTTCTGATTACACTGAACCATCCTCTGACTTGTTCTTCTAAACTAATAATTGTTATAGCAATATCATCAGGATTGATAGACGCTAATCTCCGAACTTAGTTCGGATGTAGTTTTTGCAGTAGGGTTATATGATCGGTATCTAATATATATTGGGTCACGGTATTTCAACTTGTTGACTGTCTTCTTGGTCAACTTTTTGACGATAGGTTTATATACTCTCTATGACTTCATCTAAGAGGGGGTTATAGGTTAGTGTAGCTGGTATATTGAGCAGTGGATGCTCTTGTTGTTGTTTTTTCTGCGCTAATTTTTCAAATAATTGCTTTTGTTCTTCTAAAGAAAGTTGATCGATAGATTCTATAATCTGGCTAAGAGAAAGATGAGGAGTCATAAACTACAAGTCTTTTTGACTAGATATTGATGCTAGTGTAGCATAATTCCCTTCGCTAACAGCTTTAAAACAGAACCTACAGTAATCCGCATTTTTCTGATAGTTAGTTGTCCTAAACAAATATTGGGAGCTACTGTAATTCGGTCTAGTTTTTCCCTGACAGGGGGACAAGCAAGATGACTGTAAATGATCTTGATGCAATTGGTAGCACAGGCATCCGCCGTCTGTAAAGAGATAGAAAGATTTAAGGTTAGAACAATGGCAGCATATGTTATACTCTAATACAGAAAAAACCCCCTTGTCAAATTTGGGCAAATTCGGGCAAAATAGGGAATGTAAATTTTATACAATATTTAGTATTATTTTGATAGGACTAAAGAGGCTAGATTATGACCAGTGGCGAGCAAAATAAGCTATTTATCCTGATTGATGGGCATTCTTTGGCTTTTCGTGCCTATTATGCCTTTGCTAAGTCTCGTTCTGGTCCTCTGCGTACTTCTACTGGCATTCCCACCAGTGTTTGCTTTGGGTTTTTAAATTCTCTGATGCAGTTACTAGAAACTCAAAAACCCACTTATTTAGCGGTCGCTTTTGATTTAGCCGCTCCTTCTTTTCGCCATGAAGCTGATGTCAATTATAAGGCGAATCGGCAAGAGACTCCCGAAGAATTTCGCCCCGATTTAACTAATCTGCAAAGTCTCTTGGCAGCGATGAATATTCCTATTGTTACTTCCCCGGGTTACGAAGCAGATGATGTTTTAGGAACTTTGGCAAAACAAGCCGGCGATAATGGTTATACGGTCAAGATTTTAACAGGCGATCGAGATTTATTCCAATTGGTAGATGAGGAGAAAAAAACCACGGTTCTCTATCTGGATATTAATGCAGTCAAAAGTACATCGGGACAGGGTTATACAGAATTTAATTCCCAAGCTGTCACGGAAAAGTTAGGGGTGACACCAAAACAGGTAGTAGATTTTAAAGCTCTTTGCGGTGACAAGTCTGATAATATCCCCGGAGTGCGCGGAATTGGCGAAAAAACAGCGATAGATTTATTAAAAAAATACGATAACTTAGACGATATCTATACCAATCTGGAATCGATCAAGGGAATGGTAAAAACTAAATTATTAGAGGGGAAACCCGCCGCCGAAAGTTCTCGCTATTTAGCCAAAATTGCCCTTGATGCCCCCGTTAGCCTCGATGAGGAGAAATTTCGTCTCCGAGGTTTTGATCGGCGTTTAGTTAAACCTTTATTGGCAAGATTGGAGTTAAAGAAAATTCTCCAGAAACTCGATCAAATTCAACAGCAGCTAGGTGGCACTCCTCCCCTAGAATTAACTAGCGATGCTGATTCTAATCAATTGTCTCTGTTTGATTTACCCCCTGTTTCTCCACCGGTTCTAATTGCTCCCGACATTATTGATACTATTCCTAAGTTAGATGCTCTACTGGCCAAATTAACAACTTTTACTAATCGGCAATTTCCCGTCGCTTGGGACACCGAAACTACGGATTTAAATCCTCGTGTAGCCAAATTAGTCGGCATCGGTTGCTGTTGGGGAAAAGAATTAAATTCTCTGGCCTATATTCCTATCGGACACCAGAGCGGCGATAATTTAAATCTAGAGATAGTTTTCGAAAAATTACGCCCAATTTTAGCTGGTGATAATTATCCGAAAGTCTTCCAGAATGCGAAATTTGATATTGATGTTTTTTATCATCAAGGAATTACCGTTAAAGGTCTAGTTTTTGATACTATGGTGGCTAGTTATGTCCTCCATCCCGAACTAACTCATAATCTCGAAGATTTATGCGATCGCTATTTGGACGGTATCACTTCCCTTAGTTATAAAAGTCTCGGTATTCCTGGGGGAAAAACCATCGCTGATTTAGATATTACCACCACTGCCAACTACTGTGGATTAGATGCCTACGCTACCTATTTACTTCGAGAAAAATTACAGGCAGAATTAACTAAAATTACCTCTTTATATCAATTATTCTCAGAAGTAGAATCTCCCCTCGTCATGGTGCTGTGGCAGATGGAAAATTATGGGATAAAAATTAATGTCAATTATCTAAAAAACTTGTCCCAGCAACTAGAAAGAGACTTAGCAGACATAGAAAAAAAAGCTTATGAATCTATCGGAGAAACTTTTAATCTTGGCTCTCCTAAACAGTTAAGTGAAATTCTTTTTGAGCGATTGGCACTCAATCGCAAAAAATCCAGAAAAACTAAAACAGGTTACTCTACCGATCAAAGTGTTTTAGAGAAACTACAAGGGGATCATCCCCTAATTGATTATATCCTTGAACATCGCACCTTATCCAAATTAAAATCCACCTATGTGGATGCTTTACCGAAATTAGCCGAACCAAAAACCGCACGAGTGCATACGGATTTTAATCAAACCATCACCAGCACCGGACGCTTATCATCCTCCAATCCTAACCTGCAAAATATCCCCGTTCGCAGTGAATTTTCCCGGCGAATTCGTCAAGCTTTTATCCCCGAAGAGGGGTACTTATTAGTGTCAGCGGACTACTCACAAATCGAGTTAAGAATTCTGGCTCATCTCAGCCAAGAACCAGTTTTATTAGAAGCGTATCGTAGTAATCAAGATGTTCATAAAGTCACGGCTCAATTGCTCTTTGATAAAGGGGAAATTACCCCAGAAGAACGCAGTTTAGGGAAAACCATTAACTTCGGAGTTATTTACGGCATGGGAGCGCAAAAATTCGCCCGTGAATCGAAATTAACCGTAGAACAGGGCAGAAAATTTATTGAAAAATATCATCAACGTTATGCCCAAGTATTTGAGTATTTAGAGAATAGCAAAAAACAAGCAATTGCTCAGGGATATGTGGAAACTATTTTGGGTAGAAGACGTTATTTTAACTTCGATAATCCTCTCTTAAAAAGACTGCGAGGACTGCCCTTACATGACATCGATTTAGATAGCCTCAAACTCAACAACGAGGAGGCACAATTATTAAGATCGGCTGCTAATGCGCCCATTCAGGGTTCCAGTGCTGATATTATTAAAGTAGCGATGGTAAAATTGGCCGAGGTACTGCAAAATTATCGAGCGAGATTACTGCTGCAAGTCCATGATGAATTAGTCTTGGAAGTACCGAGGGAAGAATGGCCATCCCTAGAGTCAAAAATCAAGACGACTATGGAAGAAGCTGTCTCCTTGACAGTCCCTCTCTTGGTAGAAATAAAAGCCGGTGACAATTGGATGGAAACCAAATAAAACTATGATCGAAAACAGACAATTTTTAACCCCAGAAGAATCCGCGGATGTGGACGCTGCCCTCTTGACTTCTCCCGAAAAATTCCTGACTCGTTTAACGATTTCTTCCCTACGCTTACTAAAAATAATCGCCGAAGATACGGGAGTAACCATAGAAGAACTAACCCATAAACAGGTAATCCAATGGCTAGAAAAAGATAGTAAACTGCGTCGGGAACAGGGGATCGAAGCGGCAGTGCTGAAATGGTAAATAAACTCTTAAAAAATAAGCTACCCCTGACAATTTATGCTAGTCTTTAGCTATAAAGTTACTGGAGTTACAACAATGACAATTACCCTAAAAGTGCCTAGTATTGCCTGTGAAGGTTGCGCTAATACCATTACTAAAGCGATTAATAATCAGCAACCGGCAGCCCAAATATCGGTGGATGTAGCCAATAAAATCGTCACCGTAGAAACCACCGCATCCCCCGCAGAAATTGCCCAATGGATCAGCGAAGTCGGCCATACTGTTGAGTCTGGAAGTGAGGGTTGACATCCTTCCCCGTTAAAAATATACCTCTGTAAAAATCAAGGGTAGTTCTATTTTTGTGTTGATCAGATTAGTTTGACTCCCAAGCTTTCTAGTTGTTGGTTTATCCAAGCGGTTGCCGTTTCTTCATCGGTTTGTAAGTAGGAATTATAGTTATTCATAGGGATAAGGCAATTTTCAAGCATTCATTCACTTGTGTTATCGCTGGTGGTGATAAATAACCTAGTTTTCGGATAATCATTGATTTATTCAAGGTTAAAATTGATTCACAGCGAACAACTGACTCTACTCTAATCCCTGCAATACTAATCTCATTTCCTGTGATTAAATATTGTCGTATTGTTAAGGAGCGATTACGATTAGAGATACAAGGAACAACCATTACATCATCTAAAATTTGATTAATATCATTAGCTGATACGATAACAGCAGGACGAAGCTTAAACTGTTGAAATTGACTGGATGGCATGGGTACTTGACACAATACTACATCACCCTTTTGTAATTTCATCGGCAAAAATCTCGTCGTAGATGTCATGATCAGAACTAACCCATTCTTGATAAGCTTGAGAGGTAATTTGTTCAGTAAAGTTAAGTGTATTTGGGTTGTTATTTTGTAAATTTACTGCTAACTCTAACAATGGTTCTAATTGTTCATCAGAGAGATTTTGTGTTACTAAAGATAGTTTTTGTTTAATATTCATAGGTGGTTAGTCCAATTAATAGCTGTTACAATTATAATCTGTTTACTGTTGTTCATAGTCTTTAATAATGCTTTGAATATCCTTTACCGGGCTCTTCGGGAATTGTTATGCAAATAATTAACTTAAAATAAAATTCGATGAGAGCAACTACGCTCAAAAGTAGCTGAAATTCATACAGGAAAGGACTTACAGCACAAACAGGTTAATACCAAAAGATAGACAATTGAGTTAAGATTTGATATAATAGCCAAAAACCCGCGTATTTTACTTATGATGCTTGACAAATTCTTGAACCTAGAAGGAACCTCTATTCAAGGCTATCGACACCTAGAAAATATCGGTATAGTTTGACCAGTCGAATCGAAAAATCAAAAAGCAACGGCTCGACTGATCTCGCCGAACGTCCTGTCCTCGTTGTGGGTTAGAGAGCGATAAACTACACCAAAATCATCGACATTTAGTCAAAGATTTACCAATCTCAG
>NZ_JADEXI010000093.1:0-11683 GCF_015207185.1 Microcystis sp. LEGE 08355
CTTTGGGTCTGCGCTCCCCAAAGTTTATCGGCAGGTACGGGAATTTCTCCCATGCTGTCTTTCTCGATGCGAAATTCTGTCATCTTTAAGTTACTTCTGCATCTGGCCTGAAAAAAGGGGGGTCGCAGGACGACACGGATTCCCATTATAAGAAAAGTATAAGTCAAGTCTAGCTAGTTTGTCAAGCCCTATTGGGACTTTTTATTGGCGGCATTTTTAACCGGGAGGTTGACAAGAACAACTGGCAGGGTGCTGGGGCGACTAGGATGATTAAATGAGACAAAAACTGTTATATTGTAGGGAAAATAATCGGTAAAAAAGACGGGATTAGAGACTATGGACACAGCGATCGCATTAAGTTGGACATTGGGAATTATCTTAGGGTTGATGACCCTTTTGTTTATCTTACGGATCGTGCTGACTTGGAATCCACAGGTAGATTTAAATAGCTTTCCCTTTAATATTATTGCCTGGCCAACGGAACCTTTTTTAATCCTCGTGCGTAAACTCATCCCACCCTTGGGAGGAGTTGATATTTCTCCGATTATTTGGGTGGGAATTTGTACGCTGCTGCGGGAAATTCTTCTCGGTCAACAGGGTTTAATTACCATGGCATTAAAATAATTATTTAAGCAACTAGAATATGCTGACATAATTTATGTTCTAACTCTCGTTCCTCTTTTTCTAGGGTAATAATCGCCTGTTTGATAATACTTTTAACATCCATACCTTGGTCGTATTGTTTTAACCATTGTTGTGCAGTGTTACCTTCGCGGAGGATTTTTTGTAAGGGAGAGAGGAAACAACTAAAACCCTTTTCTTTAGCGATCGGATAAACTTGAACATAGAGGTCTTTAATCCAATCCCTCGCTAAGATTTCCCGGCCATCGTACCAATGTCTCAGGGTGGCATCAAGACTAAAACGCGCGGCAGCCTGTTCGTTTTCTTGGGTTAAAGTTAATAAATCCTCGCTGCGATTGCTGCTGGGTAATTGACTTAAAATTAAGGGGTCTAATTGGGGAGCTTGTAAAAGTTGAGTTAAACGGGCCTCTAAAAAAGCCATAACTGCTAATAAACTAATAGGATTAGCAATCAGGTCACAAATTCGCAATTCTAGACGATTGAGATTATAGGGACGATTGCTACCGTTAGGACGTACTGACACCCAGAGATGACGAACATTCTGCATCGTACCGAGTTTTAATTGTTCCTCGGTCCAAGTGACAAAATGTTGATGACTTTCAAAGAGGGGAACATAAGCGGGAGTTTGGGGGAAAACTTGCCAACGACGGGAATGGGAACCGGTGATTTTACCATCGAGAAAAGGAGAGGAAGCGCTTAAAGCCAAGTATAAAGGAGCTTCTAGGCGAATTAAGCGACAGGCACGCATTAAATCCTCATAATCGCTAATACCGACGTTAATATGAATACTGGCCGTGACCACATTAGTGCCGTAGGTCTGTTCGATATAGTCATGATAGGGATTGTGGGGGTCACTGCGATAAAAATATTGACTATCACCCAGGGAGAGGGTACTGCCAGGGATGAGGGTATAATCGCCTAAACGACGCAAATATTGCCGTAGAGCTAGACGAGGTTTTAAAGTAGCGCATAAAAGACGGTCATAGTTAGTCATGGGAGCCGTGGTATATTCTACGTTACGACTATCCGGTTCCCGGACAAAACCATCTAAATCCTTGACAATGCGATCGGATAAACCGATAATTTCTCCGGCTGCTGTTCCGGTGTACATTTCCACTTCAAAACCTTTACTTAGGAGCATCGTCAATTCACCCTGCTGTGTCTATTTTGTAGTTTGACATTATTTGGACTGTAAATGACGTTCGATCAGTAGAATCGCTACTATATCATCAATGGGGCGATCGGGAAGACGCATCCCCTGGGGGATGAGTTTCTGTAATCCTTTGGGGGGAAACATTTGCCAATAGCGATCGCGCGCTTCTAGGGTACTATTGCGTTCATCTACTAGAGTAATCGGGATAGTGACACGAGCGGCAATTTTTTGGCACCAACTTTTCGAGGTGGTTTGGTTCCCCATCACCAATAATTCGAGCGGATATTGTTGACAGAGACTGGCTAAACGCTCGATCGCTTGTGACGATGCTATCACCTCATGGGTATAAATTTTCCCTGTCGATGACCTAACCGCGATCCCACATTTGTCCTTACCCGGATCAAAACCGAGAATACACATAGTTTTTATCTCCTGCAGCAGTGGTCGGTTTTATTAAATCAATAAATTAGAGTGTTGGGTTTTGGGGATTTCAATTATCAGTTATCAGATTGCAGTTTTAAGTGGACAGTGTTAGGTGAAAACTGCCGATTACTGTTTACTGTTCACTGCTCACTGATAACAGCAGCCAGGGAATTCCACAATTCATTGGTTCAATTATACTATGACTCTTGCCGATACAGTCACTACCATAATATTATGGTAGGAGCGCCTAGTGGTCAGTGAGTTTATCGAACTGCGTGCGCCGAAAATGTAATATAGATATTTCGACCAAATTGAGATGCATCGTTGGGTTTCATGCTTCAACCCAACCTACGTTCATCTTATATTTAATTCCACCCACCCACTTAACTCGCTGATAATGTTAGTATCACACAGGAAGGTCATTTAAGCTTTCTGCAAATGGATTAGAACGATCTTGGCGAGAAGGAACTTCTATAGTATAGTTTTCTTCAGCACAAATTTGTCGCAATTCTGCTAAAGCTTGGGCTAGGTTATCAAAATCTGTTTGAGTTTCATGGGCAGCTAATTTTTTCTCTAAGAGCAATCTTTCTTCTTCAGAAAGGTATTGGATAATTTGGATGAGAGATTCAATCAATTTGGCATTCATGTTTTTTTCCTCTTTAGTAAGATTATCAAGATTCTAATTCGATTCCTCAAACAGTGATAGAAAATCACGGCGAACACTCACTAAGCTGTCAAGCATTTAAATTACGAACAGCTTAACCTTCCGTAGGTATCACGGTTCAAAGTAAGGGTCATTTTTCCACTCATATTTCGGCTCCTCAAAACGAAAAGATAACTGCTGTATTTCAATTTTTACAGTTTATTTTAAATAAATTAAGAGATTTAAACCTGGAATCGTGCGGGAGAGAGTCCAGATAAGGAGAGTGATATAAAAGATGCCGATACCCCATTGATACCAAACTAAAAAGGAAATGATAGCGGGTAATTCTTGATCGCGAACTCGCCAATCATTAAAGCCTAATTTTAGCAAATTATTGAGACTTAAATCGTAATAATTTAACCAATTCCAACGCTTTTGCCAAGGAATAGGAGTATAACGATCGCGAAAGAGGGGAAATTCAGGAACCACGGGTAAACGGGTGATTAATAAGCGTAATTGTCGCATACTGCCATCTTGCAGGAAATAGGAACTATCCATTAAATCGTGATAGCGTCCCCGACGATAAAGTTCGATAATTAAAATTAGGGGTAAGGGGACAAGAATTAGGGCAATAGCTGTTAAAGTTAGTAGGGGACGACTGGCAGATTGCAGGATATTAAACACACCAGAAAGGGTGAGAATAATATAGCTAGTTACCATACAAAAGATTTCATAACGATTGGGAATTACTGGTTTAGGAGTGAGACGACGCACGCGATCAATTAACCAAAATAAACAGCCAAAATAGGCAAAAATTATGATTCCTGTGCCGAAAACTAAACTAAAATTTGTACCATCTTGACTTAAGAGTAATAGTAAAGCAAGGAAAGAAGTATGCAGAAAATCAGCTAACCAAGTGAGGTTAATTAGGCGAATAATTGAGATATTCTTCAGTTTTTGTTTTAACTGTTGAACTCGCAATTTTTCGGTTTTGTATTCAATTTGATTGGCATCGGCAATTTGTTCTAGGGAGCGAAAATTACGAACTAAATTTCTTAAAACTGTTTCATTTCCTGCTAGGGTTGGTAAATAAATTACTTGACCAATTACTCCTCTATCTCCTAGTATTTTCGCTTTATCGGAATCAAAAGCTAATCCTGATACAGTTAAATAACTATTTTTAGTAAAAGTGGAATTACTAAAATCTACCTGATCTAAAAGTTTCACATCTTGAAAACTAACCACACTATTAAAATAACTAGACCGGAAAGCGCCTGATTTTTCAAAAGTTGCATTTCTAAAGGTTAATAAGCTTAAAAATCTACTCTTAGAAAATAGCGGACGATCTCGCCATTGACTTTGGGAAAAATTGGCTTCTTTTTCCCAGAAAGTACGGGTAAAATATGCGGGTTTATCGTATTTGGTTTGATCAAAATAAGCTTCGGCAGTAAAATGACTGCCATGAAAGTTAGTAATACTTTTAAAATGGGCCGTGCGAAAGATGGCTTTATTTAAAAATTGACTTTGACTAAAATTTACATCTCCCATAAAAGTGGCTTTGGTAAATTTCGCCACCCTAGCAAAACGCGATTCTAACCAATTACTTTCACGACTAAATTTTGCTGCCATTGCTTCGACAATTTGCAGAAAAAAAGTCTTAGAAAAGTCCACTTCTCCCATAAATACGGTTCCCTGCAACTTCACCGGTCCACGAAATACTGTGACATTAAAAACCGGTTCATCGCTATCGAATAAAAAATTTTCGTCCTGTTGTAATAACTGTTCTTCCGTGGGTGATAATAAAGTAGCGAGAGCTACTTTTGTTAAAGGAGTCGGTAAACCCAGACGGGAAGCGATAAAATTGCCTTGAATTAAGGAATTACTAAAATCTAAACCTAGGGGTTGTTTAGCGCGATTAATTTGACCTTGAATCTGTTGATAAAATTGTTCTTGTAGTTCTTTATTTTCATCGCGGATATCGATAACTAAATTGGCTAAATCGATGGTAGTCATCCCTTCTTTAAGGACGGGTGCGCTTAAACGTTCCTGCAATAAAGTTACTGTTAAGGGAACTCTATCCACTACTGCCAAACTAGGGAGAGAATGTAAACAGAAAAACAGAAAAAAAATAATTAGTAACCAGCAGCCTTTCAACAACGCACCCACGACAGTTATTTTCCTAAACAAGCTTGGATAGCCATCTCTAAGTCCTCTTGGTTGAAATCGGTGATAACAAAGACTTCTTGAACACTTTTTCCTGTCCTCGCAATCAGCTTAAAACCACCACGAATCGGCACCGATATCCGCAATTGTAATCGCGGACAATGACCTTTTGAGCGAGAAAGTACCCCGGGGGTGACAGTGGTGATTCCCTGATAGGTAATTAACTTTTCTAATACCGCAATCAACCCCGGAATATGAGTAGAATGATTCCAAACTAAGCGACCATTATTCATAATTAGGCGGCCTCTAGGGGAGCCATGGTTAATCCTTCCCGTCGCAATTGTTGGTGATAAAGTTCCGCTTGTTCTTGGGGACCTGTCCAGACAATTGCTTGTCCTTGGTAGTGAACTTGATTAGTTAATTCCCAAGCTCGATCGGTAGTCATATCCGGGATATATTTAATTAAACAATTGGCCACATGATCGAAGGTGTTAAAGTCATCGTTGAGAACAATAACTTTATAGTTGGGATAAGTCTTTTTGAACCCTTGGGTGGACTTATCTAAGGTGGTACTGGGTGCGCTGGCCATAGAAGTTACAATAGGTTAAGGTTTTTGCAATTAAATTCGAGCATTTTGACAACAATTAAGCGGCAAAAGCCACAGAATTATTATTCAAAACCCGGTGATAGTAATTTAATAATTGTTTGGTGGCCGCTTGCCATGCCCATTTTTCCGCTTCTAGGCGCGCATTTCGTCGTAATTCCTCTCTTTCTGCCTTGGCGGTTAGTAATCTTTGGGTGGCACTAATTAAACCCTTCTCATCCCTAGGATCGAAGAGATGACCATTAACTCCATCGGTGACAATATCGGGAATTCCCCCCGAATTTGCCGCCACCACCGGACAACCGGCAGCCATGGATTCTAAAAGTACCAAACCGAGGGTTTCTGTGCGTGAGGGAAAAAGAAAAGCATCTGCGGAAGCAAAAGCGGAGGCTAATTCTAACCCCTGTAAATAACCGACAAAATGGGTATTTGTGTCGGCAAAATGACTTGTTAAAGCTTCCCGATGGGGACCATCTCCCACAATGGCAAATCTTGCTTCGGGAATCGCTTCTAAGACTGGTTTAATGCGATCGATTTCTTTTTCGGCCGACACTCGACCAACGTATAATAAGAGAGGACTATCGGGGTTATTTTGGGATAATTTCAGTCTCATAGCCGGGGATTTTAAATGAGGTTGAAATAATTCCGTATCAACTCCCCTTTGCCAAAGCTCGACCTTTTCAATGCCACGACTAGATAATTCTTGTACCATAGCAGTGGAAGTGCAGAGATTTAAACTTGCTTGATTGTGGGCCAATTTTAATAATTCCCAGAGTAATCCTTCTAGGGAACCTAATCCATAGTGCTGTAGGTATTGGGGGAGATGGGTATGATAGGAAGCGACGAGGGGAATGTTCATAGTTTTGGCAAAATAAATGCCTCCCACCCCTAAAATAGCCGGGTTAACCACATGAATAATATCAGGTTTGAACCTCTCTAAAGCTTGACCGACTGAAGGCCGGGGGAAAGCCATTTTTAATTCCGGATATAGGGGTAAGGGAATCCCTGTAACTCCATGAATCTTAGCACCTTTGTACTCTTTTAAACCGCCATCGGGAGAGAAAACTAATACCTGATGACCTAATCTTTGTAGGTGTTCTACGGTATGTTTAAGACGGGTGACAATGCCATCGATTTTCGGTAAGAAGGTTTCTGTAAAAAGAGCAATTCGCATAGAGAAAACAAGGTTAAGTAATAATTAAGGACAAGCTTTTTTCGAGATAGCTAGGAATAATTACTGAATTTCTCAAGGCAATTAACTCCACAATTAATCATAGATCAGAAAGGCCAAAGGTTTTAATCACTCGATCGCTACCTTCGATAACCACCGTCGCTCGATAATTATCGCCGATTGCTGCAGTCCATAATTGCCATTCCCCCGCCACATTGTCTAATTTTAAGGGATTAAGGCCCACTTCCACTCGATCGAGTCCCCCGCTAATTCCCGTTCCCACTGCCTTTAAATAAGCCTCTTTTGCCGTCCATAACTGAAAAAATAACTTTTCCTTCTCTGCGGACTTTTCAACAAGCTCGTGTTCCTTAGCACAAAAAAACCTTTTTGTCAAGCTATCTAAATCTTTCACCTCGCGCATTTTCTCTAAATCTACCCCGATGGGAGCGGTTAAAGTCAAGCCACAGATTGCCATCTCCTCGGAATGGGAGAGATTAAACTGCAATTGGTAGTTAATACTCGGTTTTCCCCGTTCACTGTAGATAAACTCGATTTTTTCGGGACTTATGGCCAAATATGACCCTAAAATCTCCCGTAAACATCCCCTAGCCACCAAAAAACGCCGCTTGTGTTGGGGAAAATGGTAACGATTAGCTCTAATTATTTCATCTTCAGAGAGCAAAGAAGCCAGTTTTTCTCGTCTATCCCCAGAGGGATCGAGACTGATAAAATAGAGATGAACCTCATCGGTAGATATAAACATTAAACTCAGAAGCGATCAAATAATTAATTATCGGTAAATTTTACCGTAAAATGAGAATTGCCGACTCAAGAATTTATCCACCTTCTAACTCTTGACTTTGCAGCACACCTATGAACTTTTTTCATACTGAAGACCACCTCCAACAGTTCGGTACAGATATTTTAGAAACAACTTGGCGAGAATTTCCCCAATTAGCTCAAGAACAAATTGCCCTAACTTGGATAGTATATGATCCTCCTGTTATCGTCAACACGGGGGGAGCAATTTCTCACGAAGAATTCTGGAAATATTCCCCCCGCGGATTTAGCTATCGCGGACAAGAAAGAACCTATCCCGCTAGTTTAGTGAAATTATTTTATCTAGTAGCGATTCATGAGTGGTTAGAGGGGGGGATGATTGCCGAAAGCAGCGAATTAAATCGCGCCATTCGTGACATGATTGTTGACTCTAGTAATGATGCTACCAGTTTAGTTGTAGATCTGGTCACGGGAACCACTAGCGGTCCAGAAATTTCCGCCGGTCCCTTTGAAACTTGGAAGCAACAACGCAACATAGTTAATCGTTATTTTCAATCCTTAAATTGGCCAGAATTAGCGACAATTAACGTTAATCAAAAAACTTGGTCTGATGGTCCCTATGGACGTGAACGCGCTTTTTTAGGGGAATTAATGGAGAATCGCAATATGTTAACTAGCAATGCAGTGGCGCGTTTAATTCATACTATTGTTGGGGGGATTGCGGTTTCTTCCCAACGTTCTCAGATGATGATGTCTTTACTAAAACGTAGTCTTAATCCTGCTGATTGGACAAGTCAAGGAGATGATACACAAATCTTAGGATTTCTAGGACAAGGATTACCAGAAAATAGTCAAATTTGGTCAAAAGCTGGTTGGACAAGTCAAGTACGTCACGATGCAGCCTATATTGAAATTCCCCACCATACTCCCTATCTATTGGTGGTATTTACCGAGGGAAAAGATAACAGTCAAAATCGCTCAATTTTACCTTTTATTTCCCAGAAAGTAGCCGAGAAAATTATGCAGATCCATTAATTAAGCTGTGGGTAGGATGGTTTTCTCTGTCATTGTCAAAAGTGTTAGATAAACATCCTACTGTCATGAACCCGTAAATTGACTGATATTCATCTCAATATATAGCTTTTCTGGGATAGATGGGGTTTGTTCTTGCAGCTGAAATACTCGATTAAGTAGGTGGGTGGAATTAAATATAAGATGAACGTAGGTTGGGTTGAAGCATGAAACCCAACGTCCGCTCATGTTACGCTACCGCTAACCCATCCTACCAATAATTGTGCCTCCCCACTTAAGTAAGGATTCAGTCTGTGCTTCACCTTGACGAGAAGGGCTGTCATCATTTAAACTAACAATAAGTTGTTCTTAAGTATTTACTCAAATGTGTGACTTTCAATCCTCGCCATTGTCATAACGAAAGGGAAGTGGAGAGTAAATTAATTGTCCAGTATTTACTCCCCAAACTAGGCTACAATCCCGAACATTGGTATCAACAAGTTAGCTTCGGTAAAGTCCGCTTAGATTTCCTTGTTTCCGCTCAAAAACCTATCAACAAAAAGCAGTTTTTATCCTCTCACTGTCTAATTGTCGAGGCTAAAAACCCCAGAGAAAAGCTCATCAATCATCGTCACCGCTTAGGTTATTATCTCAACTACTTTAAAGTGCAGTGGGGATTATTAACCAACGGTGATGAGCTTCAACTTTATCGAAGAAAACCCGATAAAATTTATTTAGTTTTTAGATGTTCTGGGTTAGAAATTGCCTCTCACTTAGAACAGTTAAAATCTCTGATTGGCTACGAAACCTTATCCCTAGGCATTCCACCGCTCAATTCTCCAATAATCAACCACAGAAACCCCATGAAAACCATCGCAATTTATCATCATAAAGGTGGTGTTGGTAAAACCACCGTCGCTACCAATCTAGCGGCAGCCTTGAGTAAAAAAGGCAAGCGAGTTTTATTAATTGATATTGATGCTCAAGCTAATAGTACCTTTGCCGTTGGTTTAATTAAGTTTCAATTCGATGATGACGATGATTTAAAAGATAAAAATGTCTTTCATTTGCTAGATAATAGTAACCGCATTTTTATTGAGAATATTGTCAGAAAGTCTCAAGGATTCAATCATCCAAAAATTGATGTTATTCCCTCTCACATATCTTTAATTGCTAACCAAGCTAAAATTAAAGATAATGCGGCGGTATTTGCTAGATTGGCAAGAAAATTAGAGAAAGTAAATAATCAATACGATATTGTAATTATTGATGCACCTCCCGCACTTGATTTATATGCACGCATTGCTTTAATCGCAGCTGACTATCTAATAATTCCTTCTGATCTTAAACCATTTTCTAATCAAGGATTAGATAGCGTTAAAAACTTTGTTCAAGAGGAAATTAATGAAAGTCGTGGAGATTTAGGTAAACCAACACTACAAATTTTAGGCGTTTTACCTTCCAAAATTTCCACCCATGCTCAATACTTAAAATTTAGTTTTCCCAAACAAAAACAAGTGATTCTAGACAAATATAATTTACCTTTAATGGAATCAACTATCTCGGAAAGAATGCCTTTATCTCGCTGTATAAATCAATACGTTACCGTGGGAGATTTAGAAATTCCTGCCCCCCAATCTATAATGGATTATGCCGAACATCAAGCTGATGCGGGAGTATCAGCAGCAGAATTTGAAGCCTTAGCAATTGAAGTTTTAGCTAAAATAGGAGTTAAATAAATGTGGAAATTTTTACGAGTCGATATTACTGATATTAATCCTTCCCTTCCCAGAGAAACCTTTTCTGAAACTGAATTGGAAAATTTAGCCAATCTTATTATTGAAATGGGTGGACTTATTCGCCCTGCTATTCTCAAAAAAGCTGATAATAAAAAAGTTGATGAACGTTATAATATTATCAGTGGAGATTTAGAATATTATGCTTCTGTCATCGCCAATCAGAAAGTTCCTGACATCGAGATGATTAACGCTTTTGTGGTTGATAAAGAAGCGGAGAATATCGCTTTACAGCAAATACAGTTATTATCTCCTTCTCCTGGGTTAATTACCACGCATGAAAAAATAGATAATCCTCTAGAATTGAGGATGAGTAATCTTGAAAAACGATTAGAAACCCAGTTACAAGCAATCCGGGAGGAGTACCAAAAAGAAATGAAAAGACTGGAAGAAAAAATTATTATTTCTCCTCCTCCTCCTGCTTCTCCTCCTTCTAAATCGATTTTAGAGCTTTTGAATAGCTGTGATGCTAATCAACTTAAAAAAGCGGGAATTCCACCTGCATCTGTTAATGACTTTCTAAAAAAACGTTCAGAAAAGCCCTTTGATTCTTTGGAAGATGTCCTAAATCGCCCAGTGTCAGGAGTTAAAGAGAAAAGATTAATTAAGCTTGTCGATTATTTGCTGACTTACAATTGATTTTTTGGGGTGTGTTGAGCTACTTTAACACACCCTACCGATGGGTGTTATAATAATGGAAGATCAGGAAAAAAGCCTGATCCGATAGCCGGCAAAGATTAACTAAGTAGGTAGGTGTTAAAAATTGTCAGACACCCCCCTTATCAAGGGGGGCAGGGGGGATCCCCCCGCCTATCGGCACCCCCCTTAATAAGGGGGGCAGGGGGATCAAAGGCAAAATCTATCTTCTATTTAATTAGAAACACTTACCTAGAAGACGGGTGAAAAGAGAAAAATTATGACAACTACCCCAGTAATGGCAGCTTCTTTAACAATTCCTCCCCTAGAAAACGGCGATAAATTAACTCGATGGGAATTTGAACGACGTTATCAAGGGATGCCCCATCTCAAAAAAGCGGAATTAATTGAAGGAATCGTTTATATGGCATCTCCCCTCAGATTTGAAAGTCACGCCGAGCCTCATGCTAATATTATCGGATGGTTAGCTCTCTATAAAGCGGCGACTCCCGGTGTTAGATTGGGTGATAATGCCACCGTGAGATTAGATATTGATAACGAACCCCAACCGGATGCCCTATTAAGAATTGACAAGGGAGGACAATCGACAATTAGTCAAGATGATTATGTAGAAGGAGCGCCGGAATTAATTGTCGAAATT
>NZ_JADEXI010000094.1:0-11612 GCF_015207185.1 Microcystis sp. LEGE 08355
ACTTCTATTAAGCTCGCTTATTAAGCTGATGTGGAGATGCTTAAAAGGCGCATCTCGCTTTTCCAAATAAGTTTTTGGACAATTCACAGTAAATATCTACAGATTTGACCGTTGGGCGGGTCTAGGCTTAACCATAGTCTCTGTCTCGGTTTCAGGCTTTTCTTCTCATTTTAACTCTCTTAGATTGATGAAAGAGAGATAAGTTGTGTTGAGAAATGTGTAGAGTTGCGGCCGACCCTTGACTGGAACCTAAGCTCTCGTGATAACTTGTATAGGAGTTATCGACAAGACACCATCAGCTAGACAGACCTTTCCAGTTTCTCTATGTTTCATCCTAACCAATCGGAAACCCGTGAAGATATCCGCGAGTATGTAGCTCAACTACAGCTTCACATGGCTTTACAAGCTCGTAATCTCGTGCCTAGTCTGACTAATACTAGCGATAGTCGCGAGAAACTGCTGCAGGATACCCAAGCAACCATCGAAAAAATCGTTTCCCGTCATTTCTAGTTGACCGATTTTACGCAAGTAATCTCTTTGAACCAAGAATCCCCGTCGCTTTAGTGCGGGGATTGTCAACGCCCTAGGATTAAGGGGGGATCAAGGTAGGGTTGATTCATGAATCAACCCTACTATGAATCAACCCCCCGACGTCGGGGGGGTTGCCTTTTGCCTCTCCTCATAACTAGCCTTTACTCAAGGGATTTAGTATAATATCATCGGTAATGGTAACGATAATTCTTTGCAGCTTCGCACCTTGAAACTCGTAAGGAATCTCGTGTTTATATTGAGTTAGGAAGTTAGGAGTATGATTTGATAAAGTTCTTATAATATCGACATTTTGTTCGATGTTATTAATATACAGTTTCATATTATCTATTGTGCTGTCACCCAACTTTTCATCGGAAGGGGCGATTATCTTTGGTTTGGCAAATTCAACTTTGAGTGTCACCTCGCTACTAAGACGAGGAAGATCACAGGTGATCCTCTGTTGTTGTCCTAACCAGTTATAGACATAACATAGTTTTCCCTGATAGATGTAGAAACTATGTCCACCAAAATATCCACCCTGCGCCATCAGAAC
Organism: Microcystis sp. LEGE 08355; assembly: GCF_015207185.1. Classification (NCBI taxonomy): domain Bacteria; kingdom Bacillati; phylum Cyanobacteriota; class Cyanophyceae; order Chroococcales; family Microcystaceae; genus Microcystis; species Microcystis sp. LEGE 08355. The sequence goes on from NZ_JADEXI010000094.1 coordinate 1,085, forward strand.
ACCTTGTAAGTCCCCTTTAGCTTTGGAGAAATCAATAGTTGCTTCGATGGCATAGAAACGAGTGCTAATATTAGGGGCAACAGCTTCGGAAATTTCTGATCCCCCTGGATGATAGGTATAGCTAAATGTGGTATATTGTGGGTGATCAGAAAATGCTGGGGGACGTAATTGCGGAATTTCTCCACCCAATACCGCAGACCCAGAGCAATCTTCAAGTGGCATATATTGTTTAGCCATCGAAATCTCCTTAGTAATTGATAACGGAAAAAACTGAGAGATTTAGCGGCTCTTCTCGACTTGGTGTGATAATCAGTGCTTATCATTCGTAGGAGTCTTGCTAGGCAAGGCTTTGAAGACTATATTTCTGGAAAATTATCCCTATTCTTCTTACTCCCACACAGGAACGAGAAGAGCCGATTTAGCTGGAATTACACTGATGGACAAAATTAACAAACCAACTCTGCTTTAACTCATACTACTCAGTCCTCTATGCTAAGATGATCCGAAAAACGCAAGTTTTTAAATTGATGGGCAAAAAAAGTTTAATTTTACTCAATAACTAAGGAGTTATATATAGGTGTTTATTTTTGACAATAAAACCAATATTTTAATTAATTCTCAGGAATTAACCTTTAAAAGTGAATATTTTTGTGACTTTTCTCTCTATTTTCAGAATCGAGAATTTCTCAACGCAGATGCTTTACAACTCAGTGGTGATCATTTTGAAGGGTATCTTTCAAGGATCATCATCGATGAAGTGATGTTAGAATTATCGCAACGTAATTGTTTAACGAATGTTGCGGGAGTAACCCATTCTAAAATGTGGGTTTTTGCGATTCCTGTTCAGGTGAATTCTGTCTTCTTCCAAAATTTGTATCCATTAGAAAATAACTATCTTGGGATTATCCCCCCTAAATCAGAAATTTCCGTTTTTCAACATCCTTTTTCTAATCGTTTTCAGCTTTACGTTCATGATAATTATCTGCAACAATTGTGCCAAAGTTTAGAGTTACCAGAAGCGAAAAAGTTATTAAATTCTTCCGCTTCTTCTATTGTGATTTGCCCATCGGAAAAAATTCGTTATCTCCAACAATCTTGTCATCAACTTTATCAAATGCTATTTAATTTAGATTGGCAACAAATATCTGGGCCAAAAAAAGCATTAAGATTGAATTTTGTCAGGCAAAAATTAAAAGAAGAAATTGTCAAAGATTTTCTTTTGACTTTAGTAGTAACCAAAGATATTAAAACCCCTAAAAACACTATCAGACGCACCTATATCCTCAAAAAAGCAGAAGAAATGATGAGAAAAAATCTGCGTTCTGATCTTACTATCCCAGCGATTTGTCAAGACTTGGAAGTAAGTCAACGCACCTTAGAATATATATTTAAAGACTTCTATCAAATGTCTCCTTACAATTATTTTAAATTGCTTCGTCTTAATGCTTTACATCAATCTCTTAACCAAAATAATCAGACAAAATTAATTTATGAAATTGCTGAAGAATTAGGTTTTTTTCACCGAGGATATCTAGCCTCTGATTATAAAAAACTGTTTGGTTACTTTCCCTCTGAAACCTAAAGAAATAGTAGGGGTAGGAATGAAAATTATTTTTAGATTTATCCGCCTTATTTTACGATTTTTTACTTCCTCTTTCTTGAATGATCAGCTACTCTTAATAATTAAGCTTCTTGCTTAAGTTGACACCAATGAAAGCTTCCGTCCATAATGTGACGTGGTGAACATTTTTCACCCAAAGACTCAGAGAGCCATCTTTTCTTGATTAGGTAAAAATTTCCCGACTGTCTCCTCAATTCTAGTCTCAACTTTACCATCGCTCTTGGGAATCTTATCTTTAGAATGACTGCCTAGCTAAACGGCTGCGGCTCTCTTCGGTTTGGTGGGTAAAATGTATTCTAAGATACAGTTCTGCTGGCGAGGGAGTGGAAGGAACCACTCCAGACACAGAACACACAAAGATTGATCTCTTCTATAGTAAGTTAAACTGATCACACAGAACCTAGAAGAGCCACGGCTGCTCATTTATTGACTTAAATCTATAATATGCCAGCAATTTTTTTTATGATTAACCACTTGACAAAGTGGCCACAGCAGTGGCATTAATTTAAGATAGGAAGTTTTCGGGAGTCAGTCGTCGGTCGTTCATACCAAATTAGCCTACACTTCATCTTGATAGGAAAGGCTTATTTTTTGCAGCTTCTTAGGGAAATTATGACCACTAATCCTCTTAACTCGCTCATTTTAGAGCAGATTAGTCATATCTGTGAGCAATACTCGATCGAAAGTCGTATTCTCGAAGATTTTGCCGATTTTGTCATCAAAAACCACCGTAAAAAGTCTCCCAAACCATCGTTAACTAAATCAAAAACTACAGCGACCACTACAGTTAAAAAAGTTAAACCTTTAACTCTAACGCAACTTAAACAGGCAGTTTATGCCTATTTTGAGGTTAGCAATACCACAGAATTAAAAAAATCGAGTATGTTTCAAATGGCTACTAGAGCCTTTGATAACATCAATTTATCTCAGCGAGAAAGTTGGGAGGTTATCTACAGGAAATATATCGGTATTCTTCCCGAAGAAGATTACGAACAGGGGAAAGATTGTATCAACGGTATCAATATTTTTAAATATTTTCGTCCCTATCGTGTTTTCGATCTTGATCCAAACACTGCCAGCAAGGAAGACATTAAAAATGCTTATTATCGTCTTTCTAAAATCTATCATCCTGATAACCAAGAAACAGGAAACTCTCAGATCTTTGATCGTTTGACTGTGATGTATAAATCTATCACCACGGAGATAAAATAATTATGCCTCGCAAAAAAGAAATTTTTACTATCAGAGAAGCTGAACTAATTCAATGGCTTTCCATTTCTCATAAGAGATTGGATGAAATCGTTAGCTTTTTTGATGCTGATCCTAATGATGATTGGGATTTAGTTGAGGGTGACGATTATCAATTTGTCAATAAGGAGAAGAAACTCCGTAACTTTTCCCCTAAAGGTGCTTTTAAAATTGCTTCCTATATCGAGAAGAATGAAAAGCGAGGAATTTTCTACAGATTTAAAGAATTTTTTACTAAGCACGATCAAAAAATCCGTCGCTCTTTGGCACGAAAATTAATTTTTGCTGAACTCACTGAGTCTGGCGAAATTAAAGTTTATCAAGGAGTGGCTATGATTCATAAACAGAGTTTACGGCGAATTTTAGAAACTAATGGAACCAAGCTAAATAAAACCGTGAATCATCTTCAGCAAAGAACTGATAAACCTCTAGAATTAGGAGTAGATTTTTACGAAGATGAAAAAAGAGAGTTTTGGTTCTCTGAAAGTGGAATAGTGATGATTTCTAAATCCATGAGTGAAACTTTGACGAATAAATCGCGCCAAGAAATGTGTAAAACGATTGCAATGGAGTTTCCTCTTGCCTTTAAAGAAATTCAGGAAAATCTAGATGACGATACCAAACAAAAAATCGAGATTGAAAAGGCTAAAAAACGAGCTAAAACTAGAGATAAAAACACTTGTCAGGTGACAGGGCAAAAACCGGATAAAGATGTAAAATTTAATCTCGCTGTCCATCATCTTTACTCTGTCCAAAAATATCCCCATCTAGCGACATTAGATCTGAATTTGGTGACTATTAAAGAAGAAATTCACCAAGAATTCCACGGTAATTTAGGGGGATTTCATCAACCTTGTACAATCGAGGATTTTATCGAATTCTTACACGTTTACTATCCCGAACATGAGGGTAATTTAGCCTTAAAACTTCAGAAAACTAAGAAAAAACTGGAAAAATTAGCTAAATAATCATTCAATTTGGGGGTGTGAATAGCTCCAAGGTGATTATCGATTTTTTTAGGGAAAGAACGACCACATCTCATCATGAGCGATAATTAATTTATCTTGAGGTTTTGCCAAAACTCCTATCTGATGAGGAACAGCCGCATCTAAATCAATTGCAACTATTGTCAACTCCGCCCATAGTATATATGATAGTTGAACTCTAATTTAGGATCTAGCTGGGTCTAGAGAGGATAATATGGATAAGGTCAAGGTAGGATTGTTGTTTGGTGGTCGATCGGGAGAACACGAGGTATCTATCAATTCGGCTCGATCGATCCTGCAAGCTTTTAATTATCCCGAAAATCTTGACAAATACGCCGTTATCCCCTTCTATATCGATAAAAATGGCTGTTGGCATTCGGTAGCAACTGCTAGACAAATTTTAACCTCTGGGCAACCCCTAGCTATTGAGAGTGATATAAAAGTCAATATCTGGCAATTTCCCCCGGAAGTGAGGGAAATGGAGGTTTGGTTTCCAATTCTCCACGGACCGAATGGGGAAGATGGCACTTTACAAGGATTACTCACTCTCATGCGGGTTGCTTTTGTGGGTAGTGGGGTCCTGGGTTCATGCTTGGGAATGGATAAAATTGCCATGAAAACTGCTTTTGCAGCCGCTGGATTACCCCAAGTTAAGTATAAGGCCATAACCCGCTCGCAAGTGTGGTCAAATCCCTGTATTTTTCCCCAGTTGTGCGATCAAATCGCCGAGGAAATAGGTTATCCTTGTTTTATTAAACCGGCTAATTTAGGTTCTTCGGTGGGTATTAGTAAAGCACGCAACCGGCAAGAATTAGAGGCTGCTTTAGATAGTGCCGCTAGTTATGATCGACGGATTATTGTTGAAGCAGGAGTAACCGCAAGGGAGATCGAATGTGCGGTTTTAGGTAATGATAATCCCCAAGCTTCTTTGGTGGGAGAAATTACTTTTGATAGTGATTTTTATGACTACGAAACTAAATATACTGACGGGCGATCGAGTATGGTGATTCCCGCTAATATTCCTGATAAAATTGCTAATCAAGTGCGAGAAATGGCTGTAGAAGCATTTAAAGCTGTGGATGCTGCGGGATTGTCGCGGGTGGATTTTTTCTATGTGGAGAAGACTGGGGAAGTGTTGATCAATGAAATTAATACTCTGCCGGGGTTTACTAATTTTAGTATGTATCCCCAACTCTGGAAAGCCACCGGTTTAGAGTTTGATAAATTGGTCGATAAGTTGGTACAATTAGCCTTAGAAAGACAGGAAAAATAAGGTTAAATTACTACCATTTCTAGGATAGCAATTACTTAAACTAGAGATATTGATCAATCAGATAGTTTCAGGATCAATGCCCAATTCTCGTAATTTTTGGGCTAATTTTTCCTTCTCCAAGATAGCTTGTTCTTTTTCGAGGATAGCCTGTTCCTTCGCTTCTCGTTCCTGTTCCCTTTCTAAAAGAATCTGTTCCTTTGCTTGTCTTTGCTCTAATTCAGCTTCTTGGGGAGTGGGAACCAATTGACCATCGGCGGTAAAATAACGTAATTTCCTCTCAAATATGCCTAAATATAGTTCTAACTGTTCACTCCATAAATAGCCGTTTTCATTAGCAGGAATAGCCTGATATTGTCCCGCAATTAGTCTAAATCCTTGCAGTTCTAAGGTATTAGGATCGAACCAAAAATAATTAGGAGTGCGAAAGGTATTTTGATAGAGAATTTTCTTTTTAGTGCGGTCAATATTGGCCGTAGAATCGGAAAGAATCTCCACGATTACATTGGGATATTTACCCCCTTCTCCCCAAACTACCCAACTTTTGCGGGGACGTTTTTCTGTATCTAAAACCACAAAAAAATCAGGACCACAAAAATCACGTTTTTTCAGTTGTTCTTCGTTATAGTAGATAGTCAGATTACCGGAAGCATAGTAATCGTTTTTCTCTTGCCATAATAATTCTAGACAACTGAGAAGAATTATGATCTGTTGCAGGTGTAAATCACTTTCCAAGGGTGGTTCATCACTCCATAAATCGGTGGGGGGACAGGTAACTTCCGGTAAAATGTCGAGAGTTGTCATAGTTTTTCCCCGTTATACTAGCTTTGTTTAATTATAACTGTTACGCTCTTTTCTGGTCATAGAAAACTAATTTTTTGCTGAATCACGAGTAAAACTGTAGATAATTTGGGTAGCTAATTCTGGTAATTGTGAGAAATCTTCATCGGACATTTTTTGACGATCGAGTTTCATTTGTAATCCCGTCATCGAATCGTCTCCGTCGGAAATTAAAAATTCTAAGCGTTCAATTTCCGACCAATCTTTAACGTCATTTAATATTTTGTCAATAACCAAAAGGTAAGGATGGGAAGGATTTTTATACCAATTACTGCTGACACCCTGACGAATATCTAAACCTAAATGTACGATCAAAGGGGCGCGATCAAAAAGGGCATTGGCTACCGGTCGGGTTTCTTCTTGGAGAGATAATTGATTAGCGCGACTTAACTGCCGTAATTTCTCTAATTGATGATATCTTTGCGAAATTGACGGCGGATTTTCCTCCCAACTGAGAGCGATGGTGACTAGATAGGTTTGTAAGAATAGATGTCCTAACTTTTCCGCTTTTGTGGCCAGATAATTGGAATTATAATCATTAGCCTCGATCAGTAAAGGTACTCGCTCGACTATTTCCAAACCATAGCCTTTTAATCCGGCAATTTTACGGGGATTATTGGTAATTAAACGAATATTTCTCACTCCCAAATCGTTGAGCATTTGCGCTCCCATGCCATAATCGCGCAAATCGGCGGGAAATCCTAACCTTTCGTTGGCTTCCACCGTATCTAGTCCCATATCCTGTAAAGAATAGGCTTTTAGCTTATTAATTAAACCAATTCCCCGGCCTTCCTGTCGCAGGTAAACCACCACCCCTAAACCGTTGTTTTCAATCATTTTTAAGGCACTTTGTAACTGTTGCCGACAATCGCAACGCAAGGATCCCAAAGCATCCCCAGTCAGACATTCTGAGTGCATTCGTACCATTACAGGTTGATCGCCAAAGAGAGCAGGATCACCTTTCACAATAGCGATGTGTTCGGTTTGATCTAATAAATTTCGGTAGGCATAAAGCTGAAAAGTGCCGAATTGACTAGGAAAATTACAGACCGTTTCCCGATGGACAAAGCGATCATGTTTTAAGCGATAACTGATCAGATCGGCAATGCTAATTAACTTGAGATTATGTTGACGAGCGTATTCAAATAGTTGCGGTAAACGGGCCATGGAACCGTCGGGATTTTGGATCTCACAGATAACTCCCGCCGGATACAACCCAGCTAATCGAGCCAGATCCACGGCTGCCTCCGTATGACCGGCGCGTTTTAAGACTCCACCGGCCTTAGCACGAATCGGGAAGACATGACCGGGACGGGTGAGATCGTCGGGACGAGTGACTGGATTAATGGCAACTTGCACTGTTTTCGCCCGATCTTCTGCTGAAATGCCAGTTTTAACCCCTAAATGGGGAGCGGCATCGATGCTAACAGTAAAAGCGGTTTGATTGCTATCGGTGTTTTTTGTCACCATCAACGGTAATTCGAGAGCATCAAGACGCTCTCCCGTCATTGCCAGACAGATTAAACCGCGAGCTTGCACTGCCATGAAGTTAATCAGATCGGGGGTGGCAAATTGGGCCGCACAGATTATATCTCCTTCATTTTCGCGATTCTCATCATCAACTACGACAATGGCACGTCCGGCTTTGATTTCCGCTAAGGCAGTATCGATAGAGTCAAAAGCGATCGAAGTGACAGTCACAGGCATTAAAACGAGGGAATTATTTTCATTCTACAGGTTTGCTCGATCTGCTGAGGGTCAATTTCTACAAGTTCCCTAGAAAGAAGTCTCCCGGTGAACCTGACGGCTGCCCGGGAGACTTTTAGTTATCTTAAGCTAGAAAATTAGTTCAAACTAGCGGGGGTGATGCTGGCAACTTTGCCACCGAGACGGTTGATCTGTTGCAGGGTGTTATTTAACTGTTCAAAGGGGACGATAACCGCTTTGCTACTGCGACGGACACGGGGATAACCCGGTTTGCTGATGGCGGCAATTTCCACGCGATAGAGCTTACCCACATCACCATAGGCCACACTACCACCAAGAGCTTTACTGGGGGTGTTGCGTTGAGCAGAGGGACGATAGGCCCAACCATCGCTGCCACCGGAGGGACCGACCACTGCCGAAGCGCCGTTTTGAGCTAATTCCACCGCTAAACGGGAGGTTTTGCCGGCAATCTGAGAGCGATCGCTGTTGGCATAACCGCGATAGAGTTGGAACATCCGGGTAAATCCCACGGTTTTTTGACCGGGTTGGGTGGCGAAACCACGATAGTAGGGAACGATGCTATCGCCGAAGTTTTCGGTATATTCGGCGGAATCGATGTAGGAGTCGATATCGGCCTCGAATCCTTTGTTTTCATAGAGATCGAGGTGATAGACCACTTCCGACTCATCGTAGGGAGCGCGACCTAAAAGATGTTTGATATTAAGTTCGATGACGCGGGTTTGGAAGTTACCGTAGAAGAATTTGTTCTTATACAGTTCCGATTTGGCCACGGCGCGGACGAATTCCCGCACGGTGATCGAACCGTTGCAGAGTAAGGATTCGGCACTGGTAAGGCGCTCGGAACGCATGATATAGTCATTGCCTAGCACCTGACGATAGACAGCGCGAATAACTGCCTGTGCGTCATCACGGGACCAATCGGGACGTAATTCCACGGGAGCAACCTCGCTAAAAGCGGTTGTCCCTAAACGAGAAGCTGAGGTAGTAATTGCCACTAAAGTTCTCCTACAAAAAAATGATCATTTTCTGACCGCTCAAAACTAGGGGAGGATCAGTTCGATTACCTGGCCGCCTTGACGGTTGATTTCTGGCTCGGTCGGGTTCAAATTCCAGTCTTTCGGCCGCCATCAAGCTAGTTATGGATATAACAAGGTCTGGAAGAACAGGTGATTGCTAACCCTTTTGCTAACAACCTCCTGTCTTTCCAGACCAGCAGTTTTTTCGATTGGACTAGCTGAGAGCGTTGATAGCGTAGTCGATATAGGAGTTGGCTTCTACCGCAGGGTCGCCACTTAAACCATGGTTGGCTTTGATATATTTGAGAGCTTCGATGTACCAGCTAGGAGACAGGTCGAAGGTGCGGTTGATTTCGTCGATACCAGCGATGAGGTACTCGTCCATCGGACCGGTTCCACCAGCAACTAAGCAGTAGGTCACCATGCGGAGGTAGTAACCGATGTCACGAGCGCATTTGTCTTTACCGCGTTGATCCGCCGCAAAGTTAGCCCCTTGCATTTGGGTGGTGTAGGGGTACTTGTTGTACACGGCTTGAGCAGCGCCAGAGATCAAAGAACTGGCTTTTTCGGTCAACACTTTAGCGGCGCTGAGGCCAGCAGAAGCTTGACGAAAACGACCGAAAGCAGTTTGGATTTCGGTGCTGCTTAAGAAACGACCTTGAGAATCAGCGGCTGCTACGGCTTCGGTAAGGGGGGTTTTCATTGTTTGGTATCTCCCAATAATCTTGCAATAAGTTTCCTACGGTTTAATTGAGACTAGCCCCAGGGACTAGGCGACAGCAGCGGCGGCGCGGTCGAAGTAGCTGGCAATTTCAGACATTAAAGCACTGCAATCGCCGGGGGTGATACCGTTGCGATCGTTAGCAATGGATAAAGCAGCTTCTTTCATTTTGCTTACGCCAGCAGCTACGGAAGCTCCTGGTACTCCTAAAGCTACATAGGTTTCGCGCAGACCATTTAAGCAACGATCGTCGAGAACACTGCCGTCGCCAGAGAAGGTAGCGTAGGTAACATAACGCAAGATGATTTCCATGTCCCGTAAGCAAGCGGCCATACGACGGCTGGTGTAGGCATTACCACCGGGGGTGATCAGTTGGGGCTGTTCAGCGAACAGGCTACGAGCGGCGTTAGCAACGATGGTGGAAGCGTTACTGGTGATCCGGTTAACAGAGTCCATCCGTTTGTTGCTGTCGGCAACCATGGCGCTGAGAGCGTCTAGTTGGGAAGAGCTTAAATATTCGCCGCGAGCATCAGCTTGGGATACTACCCGGGTGAATGCGTCAAACATTGTGACAATCTCCTAAATTTAAATGGGATTTGCTTGCAATTAAAATTTTCCCTCTTAAGGGATTTCACGGTGAGTCTGGACGAGCCTTGACCGTGATTGTTGCGATTTACTTTAAGAAACCTGAAAAAACTTCACGGCTCTCTCATAAATCACCTAAGGAGGTTAAACAAGTATCCAGCTTAACTTTTGTCTGTTATCTTGGCCCCTCAAGTTAAATTTATACACTGCTGTCGAAACTTTGTTTGTTACATATTATTAAGTTTTTTGCTGTCTTTTTGTAACAGTCACTTAACAATGACTCGATCAAGTTGGTCATCAATTCCTGACATGGCTCAAAGCCTCTCACCGTCGGGAAATCAGAGACAGCAAGGCTTTAAGGGTATAAAGGGCAGCAAGATAAAAATTTTAAGTTTTTTTTAATATTTTCCCGCTTTCCCTTCCCCTATTGCCCAAGGATTGCCCTTTCCAGCCCTGAAATACGATGAAGTTTTGTAAAGAGGGGTGTGGGGGAGTGGGGAGAAGGGTGTGGGG
>NZ_JADEXI010000095.1:0-11591 GCF_015207185.1 Microcystis sp. LEGE 08355
TGGTGTCTTTAACGTGATGGCACCACTCCGATTCCATCCCGAACTCGGTTGTGAAACTTCACCGTGGCCAAGATACTTGTCGGGTTGCCGACCGGGACAATAGCTCGATGCCAGGATTATTCTTTCCCACCCCTCAATCTCACCAGATTGGGGGGTTTGGTTTTTAGGAAAAATCAGAGGATTTTAAATCTAAACCTCGCTCAAATATTGTATCTATGGCTAACATTTCTCCATCGCTAGTCATAAATTTATGATCTTTGGTGGCTTGGATAGTTTGCCCATTTTCTAGGGTGTATTCAAAGACTTCTTGTAAACCTCGCTCGTGCCATTGAGAGATTGGTTGACTATAAACAAAACCATTTTTATCTACACTATAAACAGTGCAGTTAATTTCTTCGCTCACAATTTTAGCAATTGGTAATAATCCGTATTCCTCAGTTAAAATTAACGTCTCACCTCCCAGACAATATTCGGCAAAATTTACCATCTGTTCAAAGAGATTTTCAGCGATTCTTTTTTCCACACCATTTTTAGCAGCACCATCGATAAACATCTCCCTTTGTTTCTGCATTTCGGAGGCTTTTTTCTTACCCATTGCCCGACGCAATAGATCCGCTTCTCCTAGAGAATAACCGGCTAAATCCTGCGCCATTTTCATAATCTGTTCTTGATAGACTAAAACTGCGTAGGTTTCCTTAAGAATTGGTTCCAATAAAGGATGATCATAACGAATGGGTTCTCTACCGTGTTTTCTACCAATAAAGAGGGGAATTAATCCTGCATCTAAAGGACCGGGGCGATAGAGTGCTAGGATTGAAGATATGTCCTCAATACCCGATGGTTTTAACTCTTTAACGATCTGTTTCATCCCCGATGATTCTAACTGAAAAATACCTTCTAAATCCCCTTCTTCTAGTAATCCGTGGGTTTTGAGAATATCGGGAGGTAGTTTTTTATGTTCCCCTTTAGCACGAATTTGCAGGGCTTTTCTTTCGTCTAAAGGCAATTGATCAAGATCGATATCTATGCCCTGATTTTGTTTAATTAAATCGGCGGTTTTTTTCAAAGTGGTTAAATTTCTTAACCCTAAAAAGTCCATTTTTAACAATCCCAATGACTCTAAATCCTCCATGAAATATTGGGTAATTACCGCCCCATCATTATTTTTCTGGAGGGGAACCACTTCATCTAAAGGTTGGGAAGAAATGACGACTCCCGCGGCATGAACTCCGAAGGTTTTGTTAGTACCTTCGATACGAATTGCCATATCTAACCAATGACGCACATGGGGTTCCGTATCGTATCTTTCTTTAAATGCTGGTTCGGGAGTTTCATCGGAAATCATCACTTTTAAAGGTGTGGGTTTACCGCGAGAAACGGGAATCATTTTCGCCATTTTATCCGATTCAGCGTAGGGAATATCTAACACCCGCGCCACATCTTTTAGGACAGCTTTTGATGTCATGCGGTTAAAAGTAATGATTTGGGCAACATTAGCCTCCCCGTATTTTTCCGTGACGTATTGGATCATTTCATCCCGTCTCTCGATACAGAAATCCGTATCAATATCAGGCATAGATTTCCGTTCAGGATTGAGAAAACGCTCAAATAATAAACCGTGATGAACGGGATCAATATTGGTTATTTTTAAAGAATATGCTACCAAAGAACCCGCCGCAGAACCGCGTCCTGGACCGACGGGAATATCATGATCTCTAGCATATTTTATATAGTCCCAAACCACGAGAAAATAGGTAGAAAATCCCATTTTCTGTAACATTTTTAATTCGTATTCCAGCCTTTCTTTGTAAACAGGTTCAATCTCGTGACGAGAAGGACATTTTAATCTTTCTAGTAATCCTAACCAAGCAATTTCTTCTACATAACTATCAGCAGTATGTCCCGCAGGAACTGGATAATTGGGGAGTCTTGGTTCATTAAATATGTTATAGGGTTCAACTTTTTCTGCTACTTCTAAGGTGTTATTAATCGCTTCTTCAATCACATCTTCTGGCAGATGATCACGGAAAAGTAAACGCATTTCATCAGCAGATTTTAAGTATTCTGTGCCGCTATAACGGAGGCGTTTATCTTCAGTAATTAACTTGCCAGTTTGAATACAAAGTAAGGCATCATGTGCCTCTACATCGTAACAGGAAATAAAGTGAGAATCGTTAGTAGCGACTACTTTAATTCCTAATTCTTTAGCAATTTTAACTATTTCTACATTAACAATCCGATCTTCTTTAGAACCGTGGTCTTGAATTTCTAAATAAAAATCATCACCAAAAAGTTTTTTATACCATTTAGCAGTTTCCTTAGCGAGTTTCCTGTTATTAGCTAAAATTGCTTGGGGAATCTCTCCACCCAAGCAAGCACTGGTAACTATCAATCCTTCGTGGTATTGTTGGAGTAAATCTTTATTGATACAAGGACGAGCAAAAATGCCTTTACCTTGAATACCTTTCAGATTAGAAATAGTAGTTAATTTAACCAGATTTTTATAGCCTTGAGTATTTTTTGCTAAAACAACTTGATGATATTTTCGGTGGCGAAGATTGACTTCAATATCGCCATTAACTATATACATTTCGTTGCCAATAATTGGTTTTATTCCCTTATTACGGCAGGTTTTAATTAATTCGATCGCACCATACATGACTCCATGATCGGTTAAAGCGATCGCTGGTTGTCCTAATTCGATCGCTCGATCAATTAGTGACGGTAATTGGGAAGCACCATCAAGTAAGCTATAATCACTGTGAATATGTAAACCGACAAAAGACATAATTTTTTCAGAAAAAAGTGACAAGGAAAAAGAAAAAAAACTAGAATTTACTTACTTTTAATTTTCAGCAATTACAGTCTATTTTTAGGGTTGATTGAGAATCGTATAGGGGAAAAAACCTTGTTCTAAATTAAACCATTGTTCTCGCAGTTTCCGGTTATCATTGCTGCCGACAACAGTATCAACAAATTTTTTCCATTCGGGATCGTTTTTGGGTAAAATACAGCCATAAAGTTCGGTGGTAATCGGTTGACGGGGTAGTAGCACAAATTGTCGCAGATCCTGTCCTTGTTTAACGATTTCCCCCAGCAGAAGAATTCCATCACTAACCACTGCTTTAACTTCTCCCCTTTGTAATTTTGCCACTGCCTCACTTCGATCGCTGACAGCTTGCCAATTAGCCAGAGGATAGATATAACGAATAATACTATCGGTGGTGGTGTGGGGAATATAGGCGATCGCAACTGCCGCTAAAGTGTTATTAATATCTATTTTATCAACATTTTCCCTTTTAGTTAAAAATTGCGCTCCTGTCATAAAATATGGAATAGAAAAATTAACCTTTTCTAGTCTTTCTTCCGTAATTGTTGCCGCATTACAGGATAAATCTACTTGGACCTGTTCTACTTGCTGAAAACGATTATTAGTCGTCGCTTCTGTGAAGTTTATTGTAACCGGTTTACCTAATTCTTGTTCTAATCGACGTTGGACTAAGCGCATTAATTCCACTCCATAACCTGTCCATTGTCCCGTTTTCTCATCGATATAACTAAAGGGAGTAGCGTCTTTTCTGGCTGCCGCTTTTAATTCTCCCGTGCGAGCAATTCTTTGTAAAACTGTTTCTGCTAAGACTGATAAATGTAGGTTATTTATCAGTAAAAGACCTAGAAAAATCAACCCAAAGTTTTTAGACATATCAAGAAAGCAAGAAGGAGATAGGGAGAAAAAAGCTAACAACCGACCCACGATTAGCAAATGCTGCTATATTTTAACTACGATCCTCGAATAATCCACTCAAACGTTCTACTTCTGTTTGTGCTGTGTACATAGGAGTTCCAGCCAGAATTCCGGTAACATTGCGGAAAGGTTGACCGATGTGCATACCTTGATGATCGATAGAAAACTCACGAATATCCTTATCGTGCATAGAACCGCGCATTTTTAAAACAGTGATACCGCGGCGCATTTCTCCATACATTTCCACATAACGCAGCAGAATAATCGAATCAGTAATTGTAGAAATATGTGCTTCTGTAATCGAGGAACCTCCTAATAAAGTGGGAGTGGTGGAAGTAAATAATCCTCCCACCTCTTTTTGCTTAATAAAAGAAGTCAACCCGATAATAAATTCCCGAAATCCTTTCAGATTAGAAACCCTTTCTAAAGCAGATAAACTATCTACTGCCACTCGATTCGGTTGAAACTCCTCGATAATTTCCTTCATCATAATTAAATGATTTTCTAAACCCGTAGTTTCGGGATAACGGCAGACTACCTTTAATTTACCTTCCTTTTCCATGCGGTCATAATCCACACCCCAACCGGTAGCATTTCTAAATAACTGTTCTCGACTTTCCTCGAAGGCAAAAATTAAACATCTTTCCCCATTGGTTACTCCCCCAGCCATAAATTCTGTCACCATCAGGGTTTTTCCTGTTCCTGTGGCTCCCGAAACCAAAATAACCGAATCGCGGAAGAAACCACCCCCACACATTCTATCGAGTTCCAAGCTGCCAGAAGTAATGCGAATATTAGAGGATTTTTGTTCTAATTCAATGGCTGATAAAGGAATAATCACGGCCCCTTTATTGGGAATAATTGTAAAAGGAAATTCTCCTTTTTGGTGATCGGTTCCCCGATATTTTAAAATTTCGATCGTCCTTCTTCTTTTCTCATCGGTTAAAACGTTGCGTAAAATCACCACATTATCGGCCACAAACTCCTCCACCCCATAACGACTGATTTCGCCGTATTCTTGGGTTCTTTCTGCGGTCATAATCGCTGTTACTTCCAATTCTCGCAAAGCGGTTGCCAGACGAAAAAGATCACTTCTCACTTGAGCGCTATCACTTAAATGGCTAAAAATTGCGCCTAAAGAATCCATAGACACCCGTTTGGCTTTATTTTTGCGGATAGCAAATTCAATGCGAGCGATTAATGCGCCTAGGTCGTATTCTCCTGTCACCATCGGCTTTTCTTCCGGTTGGGGGGAAGCATCGACAAAGGCCCATTGGCGATTCTCCTCCCACTGCCGGATATTCCAACCAAAACCACCCATATTTTTTCTGAGTGCGTGGGGTGGCTCCTCAAAGGTGACAAAAACGCCATTTTCTCCATTTTTGATGCCTTCTGCGAGAAATTGACAGGCAAAGACCGTTTTAGCACTTCCTGCCGTCCCCGCTATCAAAGTTGCTCTTCCTTTCGGTAATCCCCCTTCCGAAAGAAAATCAAAGCCGGGGATTCCTGTTTCTAACTTCTCAATCAACTCTAGGGGATTATTTTGCGTCATTCTAAGTTCTCTATGAAAACGAGCCACTGTTTATTGTACCTATTTCAGTGACCAGTGATACCAGAAATTCATCCCTAGTTTGAGAGTTTGAGCATTGGTAATAAAATTTCCAAGACATAGTTTAAATGCCGGACAGCTTAACCCAAGAATAAATGGAAACTAGATAATACTAAATCCGTTGAGTAACGCACAGAAAACGGGTTTCTCCGAGAAACCCGTTTTCTACTCATGCAAAAGGCAAAACGGAGAATAAATAATCAGTTTTTAATAACTGGATTTAGTATAAGCAGGTAAATCTCGGCCACAATTAACCAAAACACCCCTAATAGTCAGAATTAAAGTTAAGTTTTGTATTTATAGCGTTTCTGATTCACAAGAGGTACATTCCCAATCCTGAAAAGCTTAATCAGCAAAGTTTTAAGTGTGCCGCACAGATGCGAGAACTGCTATAGTTGATTAATACTATTCTTGACAACTTTGAGAGAGTTTGGCTCTTCTGGTTTCTGTGTGGAAAGTAGGTCTATACTGATAGTTTATTCCGCAAAATAGTCCTAAAAGTTTTGCCCAATAAGCACTTCAGGATTCCATAAGCCAAAATTATCACACAAAGTCGAGAAGAGCCAGAGTTTAAGGTATAATCATAGTTATTTGATCTACTATGGAACATACAACCGATAATAATCAAAATCAGCAAGAAAGCGATAATCCAAGACAAAAAATAGCAAGAGATAATAAACCCGTGCTGAAGATTGATCCTAATAAAACCATACCCTACATACAGGAAGGAGCCAAACCGAAAAATAGATAAATTCTGTTTATTTCAGGGTTCCTTGAGATGCGCCATTATTTGACGCATCTCAAGGAAAAATCAAGTAAATTTCTCTAACTATAAAGGAACTTTAGTAATCCAATCTTGATACTTTGGTTCCTGATTGAGAACGATAGAACTTAACTTTTCTTTTAACTGATAAGTAATCGGTTTAGCATCAGGTAAAGAAAAAGTTTCAATCTTTTTAATCGGGGTAATTTTCGCCGCGGTGCCACTTAAAAACACCTCATCAGCGATAAATAACTCCGTCTTATCTACAGGTCTTTCAATCACCGGAATACCCAAATCCCGCGCGATAGTTAAAACACTATCTCTAGTAATCCCTTCTAGAATATCTTGGTCAAAACTAGGAGTAATTAGCTGACCATTTCTGATGATAAAAATATTCATTCCCGTCGCTTCACAGACTTTACCCTGAGAATTCATCAAAATTGCCTCATCAAACCCCGATTCTACCGCTTCCGTTTTTGCTAAAGCAGAAGTGATATAAGCGGCGCTAATTTTACCTCGCAACGGGAAACTTCTATCTTCTTGACGATACCAAGAACTAATCCGACAGTTAACCCCATCGGCTGCTAAATAATCATCCATTTCTAGACCATAGACTAGAAAATCCTTCTCGATACCATGCAATCGCGGGGCAATTCCCAACCCGGAACTATAGACAAGGGGACGAATATAAAAAGGTCGATTGCACTGATTATTTTTGACAAAATCGATAATTATTTGATAGATTTTATCGGCAGGAATCTCGTAATTAAGAAACTTAGCACTTTGACTTAAACGCTGACAATGACGTTCTAATCTAAATAATAATATCTGTCCGGGATTGCTAGGGTCGGGAGTACCTCTTAAACCCCCAAAAGCGGCAGTTCCATAGTGTAGTGCGTGGGTAGCAACGGATAATTTTGCCTCACTAAAAGGGATAAATTTATTCTCAAAATAGGCGAGAGGAAGGAAAGGAATTTCGGCGGTAATAGACATTTTTTTGTTGATTGAACCAAGAACTAAACGGGATTTACCCATGCAGAAAAATTTTGTTTCTGGCTATTAGAAGGATTTTCTACCCTGATAATTTCATAGCGAATCGTCTGCGGGGCAGCCAGTGGAACAGCAAGGGTTCGCAATTCATCGAGATGAAAGACTGTTATCTGAATAATATCACCTGCGCGGTAGTCTTTTAATCTTTCGTTTAACTGTTCCGCCGTCACCCGCAATCCATCGATAGCCAATAATTCATCATCAGCATTAATTCCCGCTTTTTGGCAAGGGGAACCCATCTCGACAAATTTAATTATTTCTTTACCCGCTTCACTCTGTACCCGCATTCCCAGATAAGGTATCGTCTCCCCATTGCCAACACCCCGCAGATAGAGTCCAAAGGGTTCAAGATATTGATTAAAGGGTAATTCTGCCAAACCGTCGATATAACGCTGGTAGAAGTCACTTAAATCCACTCCCGCGGCCGATTCGAGAATTGCCTGCAACTCCCCATCGGTATAACCAATCTCCTCTTTACCGAAATGTTGCCACATCGAGCGTAAAACATCATCGAGGGAACGACGGTTATCGGTGTGAGCACGAATTAGTAAATCCAGAAGCAGCGACAATAATTCCCCCTTGAGATAGTAGGAAATTTGACTATTATCGCTATTGCTATCCCGTCGGTAGAGTTTTATCCAGGCATCGAAACTCGCTTCGCCTAGAGGTTGGACAAGACGACCGGGTATATTGAGATAACGGGTTATTTCTTTGCTTAAAAGCTCTAAAAAAGTCTTACTATCGTATATTCCCGCCCGTAGAGGGATTATCATATCGTAATAACTGGTGGTTCCTTCGGCAAACCAGAGGGAAGAAGTATAATTTTCTGCATCATAATCGAAGCTTTCTAAAGCTTTTGGGCGAATACGCTTGATATTCCAGAGATGAAAGAACTCATGGGCGACTAATTGCAAAAAACGATGATATTTATCCTTATCTCGTAATCCCAAACGTGCATAGTTAAGGGTACAGGAATTTTTATGTTCTAGTCCCCCGTAACCGCTGGCCGAAAGATGTAGCAAAAAGAGATAATTATCATAAGGGAGTCCACCGAACATAGCCGACTCGGTTTGAATAATTTTAGTGGTATCGGCGATAATTTGACTAGGATTGGCGTTTCCCCGTCCCCAGATAGCTAATTGATGGGGTTTTCCCTCGACGACAAAATCGTATAACTGATGAATCCCCACCTCCACAGGACTGTCCACTAGGGTATCAAAATCGGGAACGTGAAAGGTGTTTTTCTGTCCGGGTAAAGATTTTAAGGCAGTGGTAACGCGCCAATCGCCATGGGGGGGGATAATTGTCAGAGTGAGGGGATGTTTTTGATAATCGGGGATATAGAAAAATAAAGCAGCCCCGTTGAAGTAACCGTGAGTATCATCGAGATGGTTGGTTCTGACGGTTAAATCGTGGGCAAAAACGCGATATTTGACGGTTATTTCTGAACTATTACCGGTGTCAATCTGCCAGTGATTTTTAGCAACTTTGCGACTGTTGAGGTTAACAGCTTGAAAATCTTGGACTAAACGGGAGTATTCCCGCACTAGATAGGAACCGGGAGTCCAAACCGGCATTTTTAGGTTTAAAATCGGAGCTTGCCAACCGGTAATCTGTAGAGTAACTTCAAAGAGGTGTGAAGTCGGTTCCGGCATAGCCACTTGATAGCTGAGACTTAAACGGGTTGAGGAGAGGGTAGTGGGGGAAATAAGACTGGTCATCGGCATTAAACAGGCTTTTAAGTTATTATAGCGGCAAGCTTTCGGCCAATTTCCCCAGTTTCGCCGCCAAAAATCCGATGGTTTTCCCAGATTTTACCTCTTGCACAATTAATTCTTGAGGGTTCAAAAACGGCAAAAATAAGGATTAAATCGCCTAAAATCTGTAAATAGACTATTTAATTGATTATTACTTATTCTTAATTCTCCTGACTACTGACTACTGGCTACTGGCTCCTAACCCTAACAACAATTTTTGATTTTTACAAGCGGTCTATTTTACCGAGCAGTTTTGGAACTGTAACCCTCGCAGGATTTGCGGGGGTTTTTTGCCGATTCAGCGTCTTTCTGCTGGGGGTGCGGGAGGAGCCACATCGGGGGGAGGAGTTACCGGTAGGGGAACCGAACGAGTTTCGGGAGCTGCCACAGTGACGGGAACGGTAATCGGTTCGGCTGCTGCGGGGGCCGTATTTTCAGGACTAGGAGCAGCGGCGCTGGTAGGAGCGACGGTAGTACGCCGACGACTAGAACGACGTTGGCTCGGTTCGCTAGTATTAGAACGAACGATAGTTTGCTCACGACTTACCCGAACCCGTCGCCGTCTGCGGATGGGTCCTTCGCTGGGGGAACCCTCATCGCTGCTGGCTAAACGATTGTTAGTAGTTTGGGTAAAGTAGGTACGTCGGGGTTTAATTGGTTCCGCTTTTAATGTCACTGGACGTTTGCCTAAATTCGGTTCTGGGAAACCTTGATAGGGAATATCCTTAATTGCTTCTAACATAAATTGTCGCCACATCCAAGCGGACATGGTACTGGCTCCATTGGTGGGTTTATTATTGTCATTACCGAGCCAAATTCCCGTGACTAATTGGGGAATATAACCGACAAACCAAAGGTCGCGAGCTTTATCAGAAGTGCCGGTTTTTCCTGCCACCGGACGACCGATTTGTGCGGGGGTTCCCGTTCCCGAATTAACCACATCCTGCAGCATCCAAGTCATCGTCGCTGCCGTGTTTTGATTGAGAGCAGTTTTCGGTTTAAAATTGGCTTGATAAATTACTTTACCATGGCGATCGAGTACCTGATTAATACCGTAAACTGGTTGATGCACACCATTATTAGCAAAGGTTCCGTAGGCGCTGGTCAATTCTAAAAGATTGACTTCCGAAGCACCCAAAGCCAAAGAATAAGTGGGTAAAAGTTTCGACTGGATCCCCATATCTTGAGCTAATTTAATCACCGGATTCCAACCCACAGCCACTAACACCTGAACTGCCACTACATTCAGGGAAGAAGTCAAAGCATCGCGCATGGACACCTCGCGGCCGCTATACTTATCGCCGTAGTTTTCCGGTTTATAACCATCCACCACATACTGTGCATCTTTATAATTAGAATAGGGGGATTTCCCCGCCGCAATCGCCGCCGCATAGACAAAAGGCTTAAAAGTAGATCCTGGCTGACGTTTTGCCTGTGTCACCCGATTGAATTGATTCTTATCGTGGTCAATTCCCCCGACCATAGCCTTAATTTGTCCATTTTTGGGGTCAATTGCCACTAAAGCCGCCTGTTGGAAGTGCTGCCACTTGCCATAACGAGAAACCGCTCTTTCTACCACTTCCTCCGCTTCGCTTTGCCAACGAGGATTAAGGGTAGTTTTTACCACCAATCCCCCCGCTTCTAGGGTTTTAGCGGGAACCAGTTGCGGCAGTTCTTTTTCCACATAATCGGTAAAATAGGCCGCTTGCCGTTGCAGACGTTTTAGGGGACTGGTTTTAATGCCTAGGGGAGATGCGATCGCCAGTTTTGCTTGAGCAGCAGTAATAAATCCCACCTCGGCCATAGTTTTGAGGACGATATTACGCCGTTCTAGGGCAGATTTGGGGTTTTCGAGGGGAGAATAGAGACTAGGAGCGGGAACAATGCCGGCAAGAGTGGCAGCTTCGGCTAGAGTTAATTTATCGACGGGTTTACTGAAATATAACCAAGCGGCATCGGCAAGACCGTAGGCCCCGGAACCGAGATAAACTAGGTGGAAATAACGCTCTAAAATCTGGTCTTTTGTATATTTATCTTCTATTTTCTGAGCGATACGCATTTCGCGTAATTTGCGATCAAAACTCCTTTCTTGGGATAAAAAGACAATCCGGGCCAATTGTTGGGTGATGGTGCTGCCTCCCTCCACCACTCCCCCGGCTCTCAGGTTAGAAAAAAGAGCGCGAGCAATACCCTGGCCATCAACTCCCCCGTGTTGGCGAAAACGGCGGTCTTCACTAGCGATAAAGGCCTCCTGTACCAGTGGGGGAACTTGGGCAATTTTCACGGTTTCGTAGGTACTAGGGCCATTTTGCTTGAGGATTTCCCCATTAGCGGCTTGAATGGTTAGGGTGCCAGGACGAGCATAGGTTTGTATATCGGCGATATTTTGCGGTAGAGAGGTTTCAAGGCGATAAATGCCCCAACCTACCCCCAAAAGTCCCCCTGTCACCCCTAATCCCAATCCCAAGTACAAGCCAAAGCGGGGATGTTGTCGCCATTGCGGTAAGGGAGAATTGTCGATCAGGGTAGTAAATTTGTTCTTTAGGGGTTTTAATGTCTCTAGAGCCTTGCTACTGCTTCGGGAGACTAAATTGACCTTTTTTTCTTCAGAAGCGGCTTCTACGGGCTTTAACCCCGCAACTGGCGCAGATTTGGAGTCTATAGGCT
>NZ_JADEXI010000096.1:0-11587 GCF_015207185.1 Microcystis sp. LEGE 08355
GGTGTAGGGTGTAGGGTGTGGGGTGTGGGGTGTGGGGAAGTGGGACGCTTTTCAGTAAACAGTAAACAGTGAACTGAAAACTCACATCTGATAACTGATAACTGATAACTGATAACCCCACCAAGAAACTTTTTGCCGCAAACCCTAGTTGATAACCGATTCCTTGATGTTGCTATTCCCAAATTGGACCGGCTGCAATGATTTCTTGGGAGGCAGTGGTAAATTGACGGAAATTTTCCACGAAACGATGGGCCAATTCTCGCGCTTGTAGGTCGTAGGATTCGCCATCTTGCCATGCTTGTCGCGGGTCGAGGATTTTTTTGGGAACTCCAGGGACAATTTCGGGAACGAGAACTTGAAAGATGGGATGAGGATGGAAAACGACTTCCTCTAAATCGCCATTTAAAGCGGCGGAAACCATAGCCCGGGTGTGTTTGATCGAAATGCGATCGCCGACTCCGTAGGGACCGCCGGACCAACCAGTATTAATCAGATAAACGGAGGTTTCGGGATGTTGTTCTAAACGTTCCCCTAACATTTGGGCATAGACAAGGGGTGACAGAGGGAAGAAACATTGACCGAAACAACTGGAAAAAGTCACCTGTGGGGCGGTGATTCCCCGTTCCGTTCCCGCTAATTTGCTAGTATAGCCGGAGAGGAAATGATACATCGCTTGGTTCGTGGTTAATTTGGCGATTGGTGGCAGTACCCCAAAAGCATCGGCAGTTAAGAAGATAATAGTTTTCGGGTGGGTTCCCATGCCAGATACGGCACAATTAGGGATATAACGCAGGGGATAGGCGGCGCGGGTGTTTTCGGTCAAACGTCCATCATCGTAGTCGGGAAGGCGATTATCGGGGGAAAGGATCACGTTTTCGAGAATAGTGCCAAATTGAATCGCCGCCCAGATTTGGGGTTCGTATTCGGCACTTAAACGGATGGTTTTAGCATAACAACCGCCTTCAAAGTTAAAAATGCCGTCTTCTGACCAACCGTGTTCATCATCACCGATGAGGCTGCGTTTAGGATCGGCGGAAAGGGTGGTTTTACCCGTACCGGAGAGACCGAAAAAGAGGGCCGTATGACCGTGTTTATCCATGTTAGCGGCACCGTGCATCGGTAAAACCCCTTGTTTGGTCATCAGGTAGTTCATCATCGAGAAGACGGATTTTTTGATTTCGCCAGCGTAGCGAGTGCCACCGATGAGAACGATTTTTTTGGCTAGGTTGAGGACGATAAAGGCTTCGCTGTTCAGGTCGTCATCTTCGGGATCTCCCTGTAACCCCGGCAGGGCAATCACGGTAAAATCAGTTTCATGGGCAGCTAGTTCGATCGCACTAGGCCGGAGGAATAACTGATGGGCAAAGAGATTATGATAGGCGATTTCGGTGACGACGCGCACGCCAAAGCGACAATTAGGATCGGACCCGACGTAACCATCGAAGATATATAGGTCTTTTCCCTGCACATAGGCGAGGACTTTTCGGTATAATTGCTGGAATTTTTCCTCGCTAATCGGAGCGTTATGCTGATTCCAGTCGATTTCCTTTTCGCTGGTGGCTTCTTTGACAATGAATTTATCTTTGGGGGAACGACCGGTATATTTACCCGTTTCCACCACTAAAGCCCCATTATCGGCTAAAACGCCCTCATGACGTTCGATCGCCTGTTCGACTAATTGCGGTACGGAAAGATTGCGATAAACGCGACCGAGATTTTTCATGCCTAGGTTTTCGAGGCCGTAGGTGGGATGAAATTGATTTTCTAATTCGTAGTAGAAATTGACGTTCTCCACGCGATCGGGCAAGGGACAAGAGATACTATCATTGGTCAGCGTGTGTAGAGTCGGCATAATCCCAATTCTCCTGATAATTTAGTTGTCGGTTTAGAGTTAAGTTCTAGGTCTCCGATTAGGGCAGTTATAGAAACTAGAAAAACTCCGTTCTCGGTCTTTTTTCACTCCCAGACACCTAAGAAGCTATATTGATTAGTTGATCTGACGATATTTGCCTGATTAATCTGGTCTTTTGCTGTCGGTAAAGCCAATCTTAGAGCGGTAATTCAGGATTATTTGCCTATTTACCCGTCATCTCCCAGTCAGGGTTTTTACCTTCTCCCTCTTGCCGATCTAACTGCTTTTTCTAGATATTTTTAGTCTAGCTGTACAATAGGATACAGACGATGTTTTTTTTACAAAAATTAACAGCTAAACAAAATTGGTCAGCTAATCTAGCAGTTAAGTGGGTGGGTGGAATTAAATATAAGATGAACGTAGGTTGGGCTTCGGCCGTGAGATCAGCCGAACGGTTGAAGTATGAAACCCAACGACCGCATGGGTTACGCTACCGCTAACCCATCCTACAAATAATTGTGCCTCCCTACTTAAGCTGCCCGCGAATTTAAATTGCTTGTTGAGATGAGGCACTCTTGCAACAGTAAAGGGATTTGAGGAGATTTAGCCAATCTCAAGGATAGGCGGTTAAAATGCGTCTTAGCCTATCTTAATGGTGGGGGAGGAAGTCTCTGGTTTTTGGGAAAGTCAGAACAATAGCTGGTTGTCTAGAGATGATGACAATGATCCTAAACGTGGTCAAATCGATTTCGCCGCTAATAAAAAAAAGTCGATTGACACAGGGCAAATTAGCGGCCAAAATTGACTCTATTAGCCGTTGGCAAGCTCTAGAATTGATTGTGTAACAGGTTAATTAAGTCTAGCTCGATCTCGAAAAAAAACAACTAATAATGATCATCGCAGGAGAAAGAAGCGGAGTCGGTAAAACTACGATTACCCTGGCAATCTTGGCCTATTTAATCAGTCGTGGCGATCGAGTGCAATCTTTTAAAGTCGGGCCCGATTATATCGATCCCATGTTCCATACTCATTTTACCGGTCGCCCCTGTCGCAATCTCGATCCGGTTCTAACTTCTGAAGACTATGTAAAAACCTGTTTTGCCCAACATTGTCAAAATGTCGATTATGCTCTGATTGAAGGGGTAATGGGGCTATTTGATGGTATTCAATTAAGCGATACTCAATTTCCCGATTATGCCAGTACCGCCCATATTGCCCGTATTTTAGGGCTTCCTCTGCTGTTAGTGATCGATTGTAGTCGTTTATCTACCTCTGTCGCCGCTATTGTCCGCGGTTATCAATCTTTAGACAAAAATCTCCATCTAGCCGGAGTTATCCTCAATCGGGTTGGTAGCGATCGCCACCTGCAATTACTGCAAACCGCCCTAGAATCCATCAATATGCCGATTGTTGGGGTTTTGCGTCGTCAAGATTCCCTGACAATTCCCGATCGCCATCTAGGATTGGTTCCCAGGGATGAACTAGGAGAAATCAGGGAACTGCAAGCTCGACTGGCTTCTATTGCCCAAAACTGCTTTAATTGGCACATTCTCTTGCCTTTACTGACTATTTCTCCCCAAGAGAACCCGAAAAATCCCCCAGGAGCAAATAAGCTTTTTCCCCCTATCCGTATCGGTATTGCCAGAGATAAGGCTTTTAACTTTTATTACCCCGATAATCTCGATATTTTAGCCAATTTAGGCGCAGAATTAATCTTTTGGAGTCCCTTGCAAGGAGCAAATTTGCCCGAAAACCTGCAAGGATTGTACTTTGGTGGCGGTTTTCCCGAAATCTTTGCCCCAGAATTAGCCGCTAACACCCCTATCTTAACCCAGGTGAGAAAAGCGATCGCTTCTGGAATGCCCACCTACGCCGAATGTGGGGGATTAATGTATTTATGTAACAAAATAGTTGATTTTGAGCAAAAAAATTATTCTATGTTGCAAATAATCCCCCAATCTGCTATAATGTCCCCCAAGTTGACTCTAGGTTATCGGCAAGCCATCGCCCAACAGGAGACGATCCTGCTCAAAGCAGGTCAACCAGTGCGCGGCCATGAATTCCATCGCTCCCAATTAAGCGGGGTAAGCGACGCACCGATTTATCAACTGCAAGCATTCCCAAAAAGTGCTATCAATGGCGAAGGGTGGCAAGGTAAGAATCTGCACGCTTCCTATCTTCACCTCCATTTTGGGGCTAATCTGGGCCTGCCGAAAAAATTTTTAGCTGCCGGCCTTGATTTTTTCCGAACAGCTGCGTTAAGCTAATTGTAGATAAATTTGATAATCAATCCGTTAAGGGATACAGGAGGTGATGTCGATGGTAGAAAGTAGTAAAAGCATGGGTCTCCTAATCGACAATAGCCGGCTGTGCGCCGGGGCTGTTCTCTAGACCCCACGTCTAAACAAGATTTAGACTAGCTGGAGTTCCTTCCGGCAGTCTGGTGTGGATTTCGATGACCCGCTACACCGCCCTTACCGAGCAATTGGTAAGGGCGGATAGTTTTTGAGGGTTTCCCGTCAGCATTGTCTAAACCTGCCCTGATTTTGCCCTAAGTGAGCCTTTCTTCACTGTAACTCTCAGGGGCGCAAACTAACCCATCGCCGATTCTAGTTTGGGGACACCATTTTAACGCCATTGACCGAGATAATATCATTGGCTAAATTCTCCGCTATCATGGGAATTAATCGATTTATATTATTCTCATAAGCTTTTGTCCAGAATTGAGACGGTTTCTCTCTTCCCTCCTCATTGACGTAGATAGTTTTATCGGGCGTAATCAATAGCATGGCCACGTCACCTGAGTTTTCCGTGATGGCAAAGACAAACTGATCACGGTCGGACTTGAGACCTTCGTACCAGTAGTCTAGGTGTTCTTCTAGTTCGTATTCGTAGAGAGCGCGTTCCATCTTGCCATCTTGCAGCAAGGCTTTACGCAGTGTGTTGGCTATCTTTCTTTTTTTCAAGGTCTTGTCCCTGTTTTTGTTCGCATTAATTACCCACCACTCCTGATGAAAAACAAGCACTTCGATACAAAAGGCAAGATGCCCTCCCCGTTCACCATCGAACTACAGAACGGTTGGCGCCAGACCCTGCCGTTCGAGGACAAACGGGATTTTGAAGAGGCCCAAAAAGGCTTTATTGCCGCCCCACCTTACAAACAAATCATGGCAGAGGCGGGTAACGTGGCTTGGGATATGGGCAGCTACGAGTTCCTGTTGCGGGGCTTTGACAGCGTTTTCGACAGCATTCACCCCTCATTGCAGCGCCAGGCAGTTCTGAACATGGCCTACGGACTCTATGAAGTCTTGCCGGACAAGATCTACCAAGTGCGAGGGTTCGACCTGGCCAACATGACGATCGTCAAGGGCAATACAGGTTGGATTCTATTTGATGTGTTAACCTGTAAGGAAACGGCTAAAGCCGCTCTGGAACTGGTCAATGAACACCTGGGACACCGTCGTGTGGTCGCCGTCGTGTACTCCCACTCCCACGTCGATCACTACGGTGGGGTGCGCGGTGTGGTGGATGAGGCGAATGTGAAGAACGGGAAGGTGCAGATTATCGCCCCCGTTGGCTTCATGGAATATGCGATCGCCGAAAACGTCTATTCGGGGACGGCGATGGTCCGCCGGGCATTCTTTCAGTACGGCCTGCTATTGCGGCGCAGCCCGTTCGGCCATGTAGATCAGTCGATCGGCAAGAACACCGCAGCGGGCAACACCGGACTGATTGAACCCACCCGTTACATCGAGCAGGACATTGAGGAATTGACCATCGACGGGGTGAAAATGGTATTTCAGAATACGCCAGGCACCGAAGCCCCCGCCGAGATGAACACCTATTTCCCTGACTGGAAAGCGTTCTGGGCAGCAGAAAACATCTGCGGTACGATCCACAACATCTACACGCTGCGGGGTGCATTGGTGCGGGATGCGTTGGAGTGGTCGAAGAAAATTAATGAAGCCCTCTATAGGTTCGGGCAGCAAGCGGAGGTGATGTTTGCCTCCCATAGCTGGCCCCGTTGGGGCAACGATCGCATTCAGGAAGTCATGCGAACCCAGCGGGATGCCTATGCTCACCTGCATAACGAGGTGCTGCACCAAGCCAACCAGGGCGTGACCATTAATGAAATCCACAATGTTTACAAGCTGCCCGAAAGTTTGCAGCAACAGTGGGCTGCCCACAGCTACCACGGTTCTGAGGAACACAATAGCCGTGCCGTGATTAACCGCTACCTGGGCTACTGGGATGCCAATCCAGCCACATTAATTCCGCTGTCACCGAGCCAGTCGGCTCCGCTCTACGTCGAGATGATGGGGGGTGCGGAGAAGATTCTGGCCAAAGGTCAGGAGTTGCACGATCGAGGCCAATACCGCGAAGCCATGGAGATACTGAACAAGCTGGTCTATGCTGAACCCCAGAACCAGGCAGCTAAAGACCTCCTGGCCGATGTGTTTGAGCAGATTGGCTACCAGAAAGAAAGCCCCAGTGTCCGCAACAGCTTTCTGGCCGCCGCTTACGAACTACGAAATGGCTTCCCCACGGGGGTCACGGCCAAGACAGTCACCCCCGATACGGTTCGCGCCATGTCCACCCAACTCTGGCTCGACTTCATCGGCATTCGTCTAGATAGCCAGAAAGCGGAAGGGATGAAATTCACCATCAATTTGCTCACACCGGACAACGGTGAGAAATTTGCGGTGGAAATGAGTAATTCAACCCTGACAAACATCAAGGGATTCCAGGCAAAAAATCCTGATCTCACCATCACGATCGACCGTAGCGACCTGGAGTTGATTATGGCTGGGATAGCCACATTTCCTGCCCTGATTGGCGAAGGGAAGGTGAAGCTAGAGGGCGATGATCAGGTCTTGGTGCGACTCCAGAGCCTCTTAGTCCAGTTCACCCCGGACTTTGAGATCTTGCCAGGAAGCAAGCCGGCGGAGTCAGTTACGCCGACTGAGAACTCGTTCGAGCAGCCAGAGCCTGCAGATACGTCTGGAGGTTGAGCGGCAATGGCAGTCACCCCTGGGAACGGTGAAGGGCTACCGGTTTCAAGCGGGACAGTTTCGGAATGGGGGAGTTGGGCAAGTATCTCCCCTCTCCCCGTTTCCCCGTCCCTTCCACAGTGTTCTGTCTTAAGCCGCAACTTAATCCCTGATTATGGCAATCTGACCGCCGATGAACTCCCTTATATCTCTCGAAGTCAAGCCAATATTGCTAATCCTTGTTAAAATCACGATTTTTTCGCTGATGTTAGCCATCGGGATCGCTCTCTCTTTCGAGAAAATGCTCTCCCTCTGGCGCAAACCCGCTTTACTCTTCCGTGCGCTTCTAGCCGTTGTCGTCCTAGTGCCTTTGCTGGTTTTCCTGCTGTTAAAACTATTTAACTTACCCCCAGAAGTGATGGCTGGATTGGCATTTTTGGCAGCTTCCCCTGGTGCGCCTCTAACTACCAAGCGATCGCAAATGGCGGGAGTCAGATTCCGTTACTCAGCCAGTCTCCAACTCACCCTGGCTTTACTTGCGGTTGTGATTACGCCCCTTACCTTGGCTATTTTTACCACCCTCGTTGAGAGGCTTTCAGAGAATGTAACCGTTTTAGAGGTAGCCCAGCAAGTCGCCATGGTGCAGTTCTTGCCTGTCAGTATCGGGCTTCTGATGCAAAAGTTCGCCGCTAAATTGGCCGAAAAGATCGCCAAACCCTTAACTTTTATGGCTAATGGTTTGTTTTTGCTCTTAGCTATCTTAGTCGGTCTTTTGGGATTTCCTGTATTGTTGAAAGTTTGGGGATTGCCACTGGTTGCAATTCTGATTATGGTAATCGCCTCTCTAGGGATAGGACACGCTCTAGGCGGTCCCGATGATGATCAGCGATCGATTCTCGCGATTTCCTCTATTGCTCGCAATGTCGGTTTAGCCTTTTTTATCGCTATTTTGAATGACGTACAGCAGCAGGTGATTCCTACGCTGCTGGCTTATTTAATTTTGGGAGCCGTTCTGGGCGTTCTTTACTCAATCGGTCGTAAGCGCAAATTGGAGAAACTTTGATATCCTCGCCGCTGTGTCAACTCTTAGTTTTTGTTTAAGTGCCGTCAGGGGCGACAGGGTGGCCACTTTGTCAACTGGTCAAGGCAAAAAAATGAGATCGCATCTTTCCCTAAGTAATTAAGTTGTGTATAATGGCAGAAGAATAGCAAGGCTATATGCGGCATCAAACTGTGTAGTCAACCTATAAGGTGTGAGGAAAAAACCATTATGTTAAGAATGTTCTGGAAATCATTGCTGGTTAGCCCAGCAATTTTAGGGGCTACCCTGGTAGCTTCCGCTAATGCTAGTAGCTTCGATCCCGTCAAATCTACCAGTGTTTCTACCGAATTTAACAATCTAGAAATCGCCCAAGTTCAGAACACCGGTGCAGGAACTGGCGAGTTACTCAATCAGATCGAACAGTACGGTAACGAAGGTCAAGTTACCCCCGTACAGGGCAACACCATCGATCAAGTCACCAGCGTCAACCAACTGCGCGATGTTTCCCCCACCGCTTGGGCCTATGAAGCCCTAAGAAGCCTTGTGGAGCGCTATGGTTGTATTGTTGGTTATCCCGATCGCACCTTCCGGGGCGACCGAGCTTTAACCCGTTGGGAATTTGCGGCTGGTTTAAACGCTTGCTTAAACGTGATGGAACGTTTAATTCAAGATGGTGTCAACGTCCTCAAGGAAGACTTAGATGCCCTCAAGCGCTTGATGGATGAGTTCCAAGCCGAATTAGCAGCTTTAGGAGCTAGAGTTGATAACTTAGAAAGCCGGGTGTCTTTCCTAGAAAACAACCAATTCTCCACCACCACCAAATTAGCTGGGGAAGTTATCTTCGCCGTTACCGACACGGTCGGTGCCGGTAGCCCCGCCTCCCAGGCCGCCATGCAATACCGCGCTCGTTTGCTGTTAAACACGAGCTTCACCGGTCAGGACGTATTAAAAACCCGTTTATCGGCCGGCAGCGCCACTCCCTTCGGATTTGATTACAAATCCACCACCACACTACAAAATGGTGATCCCGCTTCCGTCAGATTCGATAATCTGCAAAGCCCTTCCCTTTATCAAACTTGGACCGCCGCCGGTAACGGTAGCGATGTGGTTCTCGACTGGTTGGCCTACTATACCCCCATTGACTTAGGTTATTTTGGTCGCTTCAATACCTACGTCGCCGCTTGGGGTGGTATCTGGAATGACTTCGTTCCCACCACTAACCCCTTCTTTGAAGACTTCGACGGTGGTAATGGTGCGCTATCCACCTTCGCATCCGAAAACCCCATCTATCGTATCGGTGGTGGTTCTGGGGCCGGTGTTAGCCTACAGTTAGGCTTCCTTCAAAGCATTGTCGGTCCGACCTCCCTATCCTTGGGTTATTTAGCCGGTGGTGGTGGCTCCAGTTCTGCGGCGAATCCTAACCCGGGTAATGGTCTCTTCAACGGAGATTACGCCGCTTTAGCACAGATTAACGCTAACCTCTTTAACTTCTTGAACGTTGGCTTCACCTACGTTAACGCCTACCAAGGTGCCGATACCGCCATCTTCGGTAACGGTGGTTCCTTCGGTGTAACGGGTACTTCCGCTGCTAACCTTTCCCAAACTCAGTTAAATACCCTGCTCAACGTCAACGGCAACGATCCTGATAGCGTCACCCTACAGGATGAAGTCGGTTTCTTCAACTTCGGAGCCAAAGTATCCAATAGCTACGGTTTAACCGGTGCAGTGAATCTTGGTTTCGCCAGCTTGAGTGCCTTCGGTTCCTACTCCACCGTGCGCTTACTCGGTCTCGGTGATGCGGAAGTGTGGACCTACGGTGCTGGTATTGCCTTCCCCGACCTAGGTAAAGAAGGAAATATCTTAGGTCTGTTTGCTGGTGCGCAGCCCTACATCGGTCACTTAAGCTTCCGGGAAATGGGTCTAAAAGTATCTAACATCGTTCCCTACCACGTTGAATTGTTCTACAAGTACCAAGTCACCGACAATATTTCTATCACCCCTGGTGTCATCTGGATTTCTGCACCTGAACAGTTCAAAGGCACTGGTAACGAGTGGATTGGCACCCTGCGCGGAACCTTTACCTTCTAGGATTTCCTAAATTAAACCCGAAACCCCACCGATGGTGGGGTTTTGTTTTAGGCAAATAGACGCTGATATTCTATCTGGATACAAGCATCCATAATCACATTTAAACCCGCCTCGATCGCTTTTTTTTCGGCAACTGGGTGATAAATTTTCAATTGTGTCCAAAGGGTAGCAGCCCGAATAGCAATAGCTGACTCGACAATTTCGGGTAGATAATCAGGATGACGAAAAACGTTAACAATATCCACAGGTTCGGGGATAGCCTCTAGAGAAGGATAGCAGCTTTGACCGTCAATTTGCTTGACCATCGGATTGACCGGATAGACTCGATAACCCACCGCTTGCAGGAATTTGGCCACCTGATAGCTGGCGCGATTCGATTTCTCGGAATGCCCGACCACTGCGATAATTTTACTATTGCTGAAGATGGTTTTGAGCGCACCATCGTCTCCTTTAATATTCGGCATTGTCCCACCTATCTTAGAACAGAGTTTCGTTTCTCATAAAGATGAAGTGTAACCTAATTTGGTATCGACTTTTAACTGCAGCTTTAGCCACTCTGAATAACTGGCAGCGATGTTTAACTTTTTTACCAGAAAAACAGTTAAGTAGGTAGGTGTTAAAAGTTGTCAGATCCCCCCGCCTATCGGCACCCCCCTTATTAAGGGGGGCAGGGGGGATCAGAGGCAAAATCTATCTTCTATTTAATTATAACTACTTACTTATTACACATCCCAATCAATCCCTCGGTATCTGTAGGAAAATGTACCCGATGGTTCCCCCTAAATTCTCTGACTTTAGTTACCTTAAAACCTGATGAATTATCTTAGTATTATCATTCCGACTCTCAATGAGGAGTTAAGAATTGCAGCAACGTTAAAACAGATAGGTGAAGGAGTAGAAATTATTGTTGTCGATGGGGGAAGTACCGATAAAAGTAGAGAAATAGCCGAACAATTGGGAGCGAAGGTAATTATTTCTTCTAGTAAAGGTCGTGCCTTTCAGATGAATTTAGGATCCAAAATAGCGAAAGGAGATATTTTGTTATTTCTGCACGGAGATACTTTGCTTCCCCAAAATTATCAAAAACAAATTATCAATACTTTATCCCAATCTGGGATAGTAGCGGGGGCCTTTGAATTAAAAATTGATGGAGAGGAAAAATCCCTGCGTTTAGTGGAAAAATTAGTTAATTGGCGTTCTCGCTGGCTTTCTCTTCCCTACGGAGATCAAGGAATATTTTTAAAAGCCTCAATCTTTGCCGATTTGGGCGGTTTTCCTGAGTTGCCAATTATGGAAGATTTTGAATTAATACAAAGATTGAAAAAAAGGGGTAAAATAGCCATAGTTTCTGCCGCGGTGATTACCTCGGCAAGACGTTGGCAAACATTAGGAGTTGGCAAAACTACCTTAGTTAATCAATTAGTAATTATTGGTTATTATCTAAAAATTCCGCCGCGCTTGTTGAAAAGTTTTTATCGTTTATGGTAATAAAGGCTTGCTGAAAAAGTATTTGAGGTCATTGTGTAATGTAGGGGCGCAACGCTTGCGCCCATAATGTGACATTGTGAACATTTTTCAGCCAATATCCAAGAGAGGCAAAGACAATTATACAAT